>JAICLM010000284.1 GCA_025927435.1 Thermoleophilia bacterium
ACTCCGTGGTCGTCGTCTCGCTCTCCTCGCCGCGCTCCGATCTCGACAAGCTCGCGTTCGCCGAGGCGAGGGCCGGAGCAGCTGCGAGCAACGCAGGCTTCGTGTCGATCAACGTCTTCCACCAGCGGGCAGGCATTCCGCTGCTGCACAAGCTCGGTGTCGTCGACACCCCGGCCGTCCTCGTCGTGACGCGGCGGCACGCGGTCACCTCGGAGCTCAAGGGCTTCGTCGACCGCAACGTGGTCGCGCAGGCCGTCAGCGACGCGCGCTAATGAGAAGGCCAGGGCGGTCAAACGCCGAGGAGGCCGAGCCGCGTGAGCTCTTCGTGCGCAGCGCCAGCCGCTACGGGCGCCCC
Source organism: Thermoleophilia bacterium (assembly GCA_025927435.1). Lineage (GTDB taxonomy): Bacteria > Actinomycetota > Thermoleophilia > Gaiellales > Gaiellaceae > Palsa-739. The sequence continues at coordinate 356 of JAICLM010000284.1, forward strand.
GTCGTGACGATGAGAGCGCGCGATCTCGGGGATGCCTGCGTGGTCGACGTCGAGGTCGAGGCGCGCGAGGATGGCGCAGAGCCGCGGTCGTACAGCTTCGCCGACGCACAGCAGGCGAGCACGTTCGTGACCGAGGCCGTCGAGGCCCTGGTCTACCTCGGTTGCGAGATTCAAGCCTGAGAAGCGAGGAAACCGTGGATCCGCAGAGGGACGAAAGCGAGTTCCTGGAGCACGATGCGGAGCTCGGCGCCGACATCATCGCGCTCCCTCAGCTCGAACGGCTCCCTCCCGACCCCGACGGCACCGATCCCGGGGTCGGCCCGAGCTTCACCGCAGACAACCGCTCGGCACGGCTCGAGGCTCTCGAGCTCGTCCGCGCGGCGGTCGAGCTCGCCGATCGCATCGAGAAGGACGCGCAGGAGACGGCCAAGGACCGGCTCTCGCGCACCGAGGAGGAGGTCCGGCTTCGCCGGCTGGCACTCGACGAGCGCGAGACCCAGCTCGATCACTTCAAGCGCGAGCTCGAGGGCGCTCGGGCGCAGCTCGTACAGACCGAACAGGAGCTCGCAGAGCAGCGCGAGCGCCTGTCGGCGACCGAGGCGGAAGCAGCCGCGACGCTCGGTACTGCGAGCGAGCGCGCCGAGGCGCTGACCGCGGAGGCGCGGGCAGAGGCCGACGGCATCCTCGCCGCCGCGCGGTCCGAGGCCGAGGCCGCCACGGCAGGCATCCGCGCGGAGGCCGAGGCCGCCCTCGAGGCTGCCCGGTCCGAGGCCGATGGGATCCTTTCCGCCGCCCGGGCGGAGGCCGACGCGGCTCTCGAGGCCGCGCGGTCACAGGCCGAGGGCGTACTTTCCGCAGCCAGTGTGGAAGCGGCGCAGACGGCCGAAGGAGCCCGGGCTGCCGCCGACGAGCTCCTGGCCCAGGCCGGGGTCCAGGCGCGCGACATCTCGGACACCGCGCGCCGCGACGCCGAACAGCTGCTTGCGGCGGCGAATGTCGGCACCGCCGAGGCGCAGCCCCAGCCGGAGGCGGCCGAGGCCGTGCCGGAGGCGCCCGCCGAGCCCTTCGCCGACTCACAGGCGGTAGAGCCCGAGTCCAAAACCGCGGAGCCGGCTCCTGAAGGCGGCTTCACGCCGCCTCCGACTTCGCTCGAGGACCTCGCTGCCGCGAGCAGGGCGGCGAAGTTCAGCGTTCGCAGCCGCCGCGGCAAGTAAGTAGCGCTAGTCGACGCTGAGCACGGCCTCGAGCCCGAGGAATGCGCCGACACGCGTTGCCTCTTGCTCGAGCTCGGTGCGGCGAGCCTTCCCGAGACGCTGCGCGAGCCGGACCTGGAGCTCGAGCCGTCTGCCGCGCTTTCGCCGTTCCCAGAGCCCGGCCGCAATCCCGCCGACGAGGACCAGGCGCACCCCGGCGGGGCCCTCGTAGCGTCCGCGGCCGTGGCCCGCTATCAGCTCTCGGACCGGCGGCGGGACGAGCTGATCGCGCTCGCGAGACCCCATCACGTAGACGTCGTATTCCGACAGCAGCCGCACCTCGGAGGTCGGCGTGGGGAACGACCGGTCGCCGGCGAGCACGAAGCAGCGCCGGCCCTCCACGTCGATCTCCTCGAGGTCG
>JAICLM010000140.1 GCA_025927435.1 Thermoleophilia bacterium
CGGTACGAGGAGGCACCGGGGATCTCGCCGACCGGACTGCGGGCCAAAGTCGGAGCGGTTCACCTACCGCTCGCTGAGTTTCTGCAGGCCTTCGTCGACGCCGGCTTCGCACTGGAGCAGATCGAAGAGCCGGGCTCGCGCGACTATCCAATCGCGATCGCGCTGCGCTGGAGATGAGCGTCGGCGTCAGCCAGTGGAGCGACCTGCTCGTCGGTGACGAACTCGCCCACCTCGCGACCGAGCCCGCGCGCGAGGCGCGAACCGCGCGGCTTCCGGATTCCCTCCAGCCGGCCTTGCTGGACGCGCTCGCGCGGCGTGGGATTCACGAGCTCTACGCGCACCAGGCCGAGTCGTACTCGGCGGCGCGCAGCGGCAGCAACGTCATCGTGACGACCGGAACCGCCTCGGGAAAGACGCTCGCGTTCAACCTGCCGGTGCTCGACGCGCTCGCCGCCGATCGACACTCACGCGCCCTCTACCTCTACCCGACCAAGGCGCTCGCGCAGGACCAGGCGCGCTCGCTCGGCGAGCTCGGCGTCGCGGGCGTCCGCGCGGCGATCTACGACGGAGACACCCCGACCGAGCGGCGGCGCCAGATCCGCGGCTGGGCGAACCTCGTGCTCACGAACCCGGACATGCTCCACATCGGCGTCCTGCCGCGACACGACCTCTGGGGCGACTTCCTTCACAACCTCCGCTTCGTCGTGGTGGACGAGGCGCACGTCTACCGCGGCGTCTTCGGCTCGCACGTCGCGAACGTCCTGCGCCGGCTGCGGCGGCTGGCGCGGATCTACGGCGCCGAGCCGCAGTTCCTGCTCGCTTCGGCCACGATCGCGAACGCCGGGGAGCTTGCGCAGGCGCTCACCGGGGAGGAGGCGACGGTGGTCGAGGACGACACCGCACCGCGTGCCGAGCGGACGGTCGCGCTCTGGAACCCGCCGCTCCTCGACGCCGAGCTGGGACTGCGGGCGAGCGCGCTCGGGGAAGCGTCGCGGCTGCTCGCGGGGCTCGTCGGACGAGGGCTTCGCACGATCTGCTTCGCGAAGAGCCGGAAGTCCGCGGAGCTCATCCACCGCTTCGCCAGCGACCGGCTCGATGTCGAGACGGCAGCGCGCCTGGCGCCGTACCGCGCCGGTTACACACCGCAGCAGCGACGCGAGATCGAGCGGCGACTCGTCGAGGGCGACCTGCTCGGCGTCACCTCGACGGACGCGCTCGAGCTCGGAATCGACATCGGCGACCTCGACTGCGCGATCTCGGTCGGGTTCCCGGGCACGGTGGCGAGCCTCCGCCAGCAGTGGGGACGGGCGGGGCGGCGCGACCACGGCCTCGCCATCCTCGTCGCCTCTGAGGACGCCCTCGACCAGTACTTCATGCGCGAACCGCCCGCGCTGCTGGAGCGTCACGTCGAGGCCGCGATCCTCGACCACGCCAACCCGCGCGTTCTGGACGGGCACGTCGCCGCGGCCGCCTTCGAGGCGCCGGTCGACGACAGCGACTCCATGACGCTCGGACCGGAGGCACTCGAGCGGGCGCCCCACGTCCCCGAGCTGCGCCACACCACCCGGGGCTGGGTCTGGGCCGGCAAGGAAGCACCCGCCGCCCGCGTCCCGCTCCGCTCGACCTCACCGGACTCGTTTCTCGTCGTCAACGCCTCGAGCGGCGACGTGCTCGGCCTCGCCGAGCGCGAGCGTGCCTACTCCACCGTCCACGAGGGCGCGGTCTACCTCCACCTCGGCCGCCAGTACCTCGTGCGGGAGCTCGACCTGCAGGCCCGGCGCGCGCTCGTCGAGCCGTTCGACGGCGACTGGTACACGCAGGCGAAGAAGGAGACGGAGACGTCGATCGAGGAGCCGCTACGCGTCGAGCGGTGCCTCGGGCTCGAGCTCTCCTTCGGCCGAGTGTCGGTCACCGAGCAGGTGGTCGCGTACCAGAAGAAGGCGGTTGCGGACGGCTCGACGCTCGACACCGTGCCGCTCGATCTGCCGCCGACCACGTTCGACACGGAGGCGGTCTGGTTCGTGCCGCGGCCGCACCAGCTCGAGGGCCTCGAGACGATGCCGCTGCTGCTCTCGTCCCTCCACGCCGCCGAACACTCCCTCATCGCGCTGCTGCCGCTGTGGGCCATGTGCGATCGCTGGGACATCGGCGGCCTCTCCACCAACCTCCACCTCGACACCGGCGCGCCGACCGTCTTCGTCTACGACGGCCACGCCGGCGGCGTCGGCATCGCGGCCCGCGGCTTCGACCAGTTCGAGGGGTGGGTCGCCGACACGGCCGCGCTGCTGGCCGGCTGCCCGTGCGAGCGCGGCTGCCCGTCCTGCGTCCAGAGCCCCAAGTGCGGCAACCTGAACGAGTTCCTCGACAAGGCGGGGGCCCTCACGCTTCTGACGCGGATGTCGAATGCGGGCTAGGTCGTTCGTCCAAGAGCCATGAGATACCTACTGCTGTTGTACGGAGAGCCCGTCCGCCCGGAGACGCTCACAGCTGAGCAGTGGCAGGGCGTGGTCGAGGCCCACACGGCGTTCCACCGCGAGCTGACCGATGCCGGCGCGCTCGTCGACAGCTCGCCCGTCGCCCCACCCACCGAGGCGCGCACGCTCCGGATTCGCAGCGGGGAGCAGATGGTGGTCGACGGCCCGTTCGCCGAGACGAAGGAAGTGCTCGGTGGCTACTACCTGATCGAGGCCGAGTCGCTCGACGCGGCCGTCGAATGGGCGAGGCGGCTCCGCCACGACGCCGACGGCTCGATCGAGGTGCGGCCGCTCCTCGAGCTCGGTGTCGATTCCGGGCCACCCGGTTCGTCGTAGAGACGTCAACGATCCCGAAGGAGGGACCCACCCATGCAGTACCTGCTCCTGATCCATGACGACGAGGCACAGTGGGGCGACATGCCCGAGGACGAGCGCAACGCGGTCTACGCCGAGTACGGGACGTACACGGAGGAGCTACAGAGCCGCGGCATCCTCGTCGGCGCGAATCAGCTCCAGCCCTCCGGCACGGCGACCGTCGTCCACGTCGAGGACGGCAAGACGCTGACGACCGACGGCCCGTTTGCCGAGACGAAGGAGGTTCTCGGCGGCTACTACCTGATCGACGTCGACACGCTCGACGAGGCGCTCGAATGGGCCGCGAAGATCCCATCCGCGCGCTACGGCCACATCGAGGTGCGCCCGATCGTGATGCGTCAAGCGGAGGTCGCGTCGTAGAGGAGCTCGGCTCTGTCGATGTAGAGCGGGCCTACCGCGACGAGCGTGCCCGCTCGATCGCGATCCTCGGCCGCGTCCTCGGTGACCTCGACCTCGCCGAGGACGCGGTCCAGGACGCCTTCGTCCGCGCGGCCGAGCGCTGGCCGCGGGACGGCGCACCGCACAACCCCGGCGCCTGGATCGTGACGACGGCCCGGAACGCGGCGATCGACCGGATCCGTCGAGAGCAGACGCTCGCGCGCAAGACCGAGCTGCTCGCGCGGGCCGAGGAGCTCCCCGACGACGAGGAAGCCTTGATCCCGGACGAGAGGCTCGAGCTGATCTTCGCCTGCTGCCACCCGGCACTCGCGCCGGAAGCGCAGGTCGCGCTGACCCTGAGCCTGGTCGGCGGCCTCGAGACGCCCGAGATCGCCCGCGCATTCCTGGTGCCGGAAGCGACGTTGGCGCAGCGGCTCGTCCGCGCGAAGCGGAAGATCCGTGACGCCGGGATCCCGCTGCGCGTGCCTGCGGAGCACCTGCTGCCCGAGCGGCTGCGCCTGGTTCTCGCGACGATCTACCTCGTCTTCAACGCCGGTTACGGCCCTCCCGTGCGGCGCGAGCTGTGCGGCGAAGCGATCAGGCTCGCCGCCGTCCTCGCGACGCTGATGCCGGACGAGGCGGAGGCGCACGGCCTGCACGCGTTGCTCCTGCTCCAGGACGCGCGCCGCGACGCGCGCGTATCGTCGGCCGGCGAGCTCGTCCTGCTCGAGCGCCAGGACCGCAGCCTCTGGGACGCGGACGAGATCGAGCAGGGCACGCGTGCGCTCGAGCGGGCGCTGTCTCTTCGCCGCCCGGGCGCGTACCAACTGCAGGCGGCGATCGCCTCGCTCCACTACGAGGAGCCTGCGGACTGGGCGCAGATCGCGCTCCTCTACAGCCGGCTCGCAGAGCTGAGCCCCTCGCCCGTCGTGGAGCTCAATCGCGCGGTCGCCGTCGCGATGGCCGACGGGCCTGAGTCCGGGCTCGAGATCGTCGACCGGTTGACAGGGCTGGAGCGGTACCACCTCTGGCACTCCACCCGCGCCGACTTTCTGCGCCGGCTCGGCCGGGACGAGGAGGCGACGGCGGCCTACTCCCGGGCGCTCGAGCTCGCACCGAGCGAGACCGAGCGCACCTTCCTCCGTGACCGCCTGGCCGCCTCCGTCTAGTACGCGGCCGCGAGGACCTGCTTGCGCCGCAGCTTCAGCAGCGACAACGCCTGGTTGGTCGGCTTGAACGGGTCGTAGACCGCGGCGCCGTCGTCGACCGCGACCGCCGCCACCGGCACCCCGTCGACGTCCGCCACGATCCAGTCGCCGTCGTGCAGAGGCCGCTCGCTCAGCAGGGCCAGGCGCTCGATCTCCTCGCGGCACGCGCTGAGCCTCAGCTGGATCGCCGTCCGCACGGGCTGGCTCGGACGGCTCGAAGCCTCCCTCGCCCGGCGATACCGAGCGGCGTTGCGATTGAGGTCGGAAATGTGGGACATGGCGACCTGGCGCATGAGCTCGGGATGCATCATCACTCCTCCTCTTCTCGGCGTGCTACCCTAACCACTGTTCGGAGATTACCAGTTACGTAACCTCCGACGCAAGAACGATGGTTACGACTTTACATACCCAGCTGGACCTCGTCCGCGACTACGTCAACACGTTCGATCTCGAGACCGGGATCGACACGATCGGGACGCCCGACGAGCTCGCGCTGTGGCTCTCGGAGCAAGGACTGGTCGACGATTTCGTGGAGCCGACCGAGCAGGAGGTCGAGGACGCCCGCGCCGTGCGCGAGGCCATTCGCGAGCTTCTGCTGACGAACAACGGCGTCGAAGCCGACGCCGGCGCGGCCTCGAAGACGCTGGAGGAGGCCGGGCGCAAGGCGCGCCTCGGCGTCCGGTTCGAGGACGGCCGCCCCGTCCTCGAACCCGAGGACGACGGCACTCGCGGTGCGATCGGCCGCATCGTCGCGACGGTGGCCGAGCTGGCCCCGAGCGACGAGTGGAAGCGGCTGAAGACCTGCCGCGACGAGCACTGCCGCGTCGCCTTCTACGACCAGTCGCGCAACCGTTCGCGCGCCTGGTGCTCGATGGAGGTCTGCGGCAACCGCGAGAAGGCGCGGAGCTTCCGTCAGCGCCACGCGGCGAAGACGGCCTAGCCGGCCGAAGAAACCGCGGCCAGGGCGAGCTCGACGGCCCCGGCCGGCGTCTCCGCGCGTTGCGCACCGTCCACCTCCCAGCCCGGCTCGAGCACCACGACGGGCCGCCCGAGCGTCAGGGCGAAGCCGATCTCCGCGAGCGTGCCGTAACGACCGCCCACCGCGATCACCGCGTCGCCCGATGCGACGACGGCGAGGTTGCGCCCGTGCCCGATGCCGGTGACGACGACGTGGTCGAGCCACGCGTTCGCGTCCGCCCGCGTCTCGCCGGGGAGGATCCCGATCGTCGTCCCGCCCGCGACCTTGGCACCGCGCGCAGCGGCGGCCATCACCTCACCGAGCCCACCGGTCACGACCGTGGCTC
>JAICLM010000121.1 GCA_025927435.1 Thermoleophilia bacterium
ACAGCTGCGGGCCGACCTGGTAGCGGCGCACGACGGCCGCGAGGTCGGCCACGCAGCTGTTGCCGCAGACGGAGCGCAGCACACGGCGCACCGCCGCGAACTCCGCGACGCCGAGGTCGATCTCCCCCACCTGGGGCACGATCGAGTCGAGCACGAGCTTCGAGACGTGCGACGGATGTGCGAGGCCGTAGCGCTCGCCGACATAGGTCCCGTACGAGATGCCGTCGAGCGACCATTTGTCGACGCCGAGGGCCCGACGGAGGCTCTCCATGTCGGCGACGACGTCGTCGGTGCCGTAGAACTGGCGTCGCTCGCCGAGCTTGCGGGCGCAGGCCCGGACGGCGGAGGCCTTCGGCGGCGTCAGGTCCGAGCTGCCCATCTCGCGCTGCAGGGCCTTGCAGTCGAGCGCCCCCGCGCCCGTGCCGCGCTGGTCGAACACGACGATGCGGTACTGGTGCTGCTCGGCCGCGAGCGCCCGGGAGACGTAGCCGTGGATGATCGGCAGCCCCGGCTGCCCCGGCCCGCCCGAGAGCACGAGGAGCACGCCGCGCGGCGCGTTCACGTTTTCGCCCATTCCGACGCGGAGGTGCAGCGTCCCTCGGCCGGGGTGCACGTGGTCGAGCGGCACGTCGATCGTCGCGCACGTGTAGCCGCTCGCGCCCTGGCACGGATGGGCGCCGTGAAGGGCAGAGCTGCGAGCGGACGCGGATCCGGCGACCGCGAGGGCGGCCACGACGAGCGGCAGGAGGGCTCGAGCGCGCATGTCAGTACCGACGCACGAGCGGTCTCTCGGTTAGGGGCGGCGCCTAGATCCGCTGGCGCCAGCGGCTGAAGACGTCCTCCAGCTCGGGTCCCTTGCCGTCCGGGCTGAGAATGAAGAGCACGTCGCCGGGCTGGACCCTCGTCGAGCCGCGGGGCGGGATCGCCTCGTCGCCCCGGACCAGGACGGCGATGAGAGCCTCCCGGGGCAAACCCAGCTCGCGTACCGCAGCACCGGCGATCGCGTGGTCCGCCCCGACGGCGAACTCGACGAGGTTCAACGAGTGCCAGTCGCGTGTCACCTCGAGGGGTGCCTCGGCCTTGGAGAAGGACACGAGCAGGTCGAGCTTCTGCGCGACCCACTCAAAGGTCGTGCCCTGGAGAGCGGCCGAGACGAGAACGACGAAGAAGACCGCGTTGAAGATCGTGTTCGCACCCTTGACCTGCGACGAGAGGACGAACGTCCCGAGCACGATCGGCACCGCGCCGCGCAGCCCGGCCCAGCCGAGCAGCAGCCTCTCGGGCCGGTTGAACTGTCGCAACGGCCACGTCGAGACCCAGACGGCGACCGGCCGGGCGACGAAGATCAGCACCGCAGTCAGGGCCAGTCCGGACAGTGCAACGGGAGGAAGCTGCGACGGGAAGACGAGCAAACCCAGGACGATGAAGAGCGCGACCTGCGCGACGTACGCCAGGCCGACATGGAACGCCACGAGGTGGCTGCGATGGCGCGACGGCGTCGAACCGACCGCCAGCCCGACGAGGTACACGGAGAGGAAGCCGCTGCCGTGGGCCGCATCTGCGGCCCCGTACGCAACCGCGGCGGCCGCGACCGACGCCACCGGCACGAAGGCTTCGATCGACGCCGGGATCCGCGCGAAGATCCACATCGCGACCAGGCCGAGCGCCACGCCGAACACCAGCCCCAGTCCGAGCTGCTGGAGGAGCAGCACGGACAGATCCCCCACGCCGTAGTCGGGTTGCTCGATCCAGGCGATCAACCCCAGCGTCAGTGCGATCCCGACCGGATCGTTCGCGCCGGACTCGGCTTCCAGCGTGCGCGCGAGCCGCCGTCTCAGACGCGTGCCGCGGAGGACGGCGAACACGGCCGCGGCATCGGTCGACGCGACGACCGCGCCGAGCAGGAACGACTTCGTCCACGACAGGTCGAACAGGCCGTAGGCGACCGCCCCGGTGATCGCAGCGGTCACGACGACGCCGACGGTCGAGAGGGAGATCGCCGGTGCCGCCACCTCGCGCAGCCGGCGCCAGGACGTCGATAGCCCGCCCTCGTAGAGGATCGCGGCCAGCGCGACGACGCCGACCTCTCGTGCCAGTTGCGCGTCGTCGAACGCGATCCCGCCCGGGCCGTCCGACCCGAGCAGCATCCCGAGCCCGAGGAAGGCGACCAGGGCCGGGAGACCAGACTGCGCTGCGCCGAGAGCCACGCCCACGCTGGCCGCGAGCACACCGCCGACCACCAGCATGACCAGGCCGATGTTCAACGCGGCCGGCCTAGGGGGCGAATGCTGGTAGGGGCGTTTGGATCAGGTAGTCAACACCGGGATCGAGCGCCGCGATACAGCGAGGACCCAGTCGTTCTCGGCCTGGCACATCGGGCACTGGTCGGGCGGGGTCGCCCGCATGATGCCGTAGCCGCACGCGCCGCAGACGAGGTTGTGCTTGCGCTGCACCCTCGGGTCCGGCTCGGCCCGCGTCACCCACTCCACCTGTGCGTGAAGCCAGGCGAGCGTGTCGTCCAGGTCCAGCTTGCCGAAGAGAGGTAGCAGCTCCTCCCGGGCACGCTCACGGTGGATGCGCGGGTCTCCGGTCTGGAGCGCAATGCGCATTCGGGGCTGCAGCTCGCGCAGCGTCATCGCAGTCTCGATGCCCCCGAGCCGGGGCATGTTGACGTCGAGGAGCGCGATCTCCGGTCGCTCCTGCAGCCCCAGCTGAACCGCCTCGGCACCGTCTTCGGCCTCGAGGACGGCGATCTCGCCGACGAGCGCGCGCGCACAGGCGGCGAGCAGAGAACGCGCGGGTGCGTCGTCGTCCGCGACCAGGACGCGGATAGGCACAAGATCTTGCATTCGGGACACTCCTTCTCGTCGGCTCGCTCAAGAGGGTGCCGACCGGCGGAGCTCGCGCCAATGGGCTCGTGACCCCATCTGCGTCGCATCCAGATGGATGCCGGCGGAAGCCGAAATGGCGCCACGCCTCCATCGCGGTGCGCTGGGCGCGGCGCGACCATGGCCGCAATGTCGATTTCACCTTTCGCGAAAGGAGCAACGACCATGCGACTGCGGATTCCACTGCTGCTCGCAGCCGCCGGCGTGGTCGCGGTGGCACTGGTCGCCGCGGGCTGCGGCGGCGGCGAGAGCAAACCGGCCGCCGACGGCGGCAAGAAGGCCGCGAGCCAGGTGCTGAGGATGGCGTGGGGCGCCGAGCCGCCCTCGCTCGATCCCGGGCTCGCGACCGACACGACGTCCTCCAACGTCCTCCTGAACATCATGGATCCGCTCGTGCGGCTCGGCGAAGACCTCGAGCCTGTGCCCGCGCTCGCGGAGAGCTGGGACGTCGACGGCAAGGTGGTGACCTTCCAGCTGCGTGACGACGGTCGCTGGACGAATGGCGACCCGGTGACGGCGCACGACTTCGAGTACGCCTGGAAGCGGACGCTCGATCCGAAGCTGGCGGCGGACTACGCGTACCAGCTCTATGGGATCGCCGGCGCGGAGGAGTACAACAACGCAAAGCCGGCGCAGGCCACAGCCCTGCGGGACGGGGTGGGCGTCAAGGCGCTCGACGACCGGACCCTGCGGGTGACGCTGACCTCCGCTCAGCCGTGGTTCGTGCAGCAGGCCGCACACCATTCGTTCCTGCCGGTGCACAAGGCGACCGTCGAGGCACACGGAGCGAAGTGGACGGAGCCGCAGAACATCGTCACGAACGGCCCGTTCAAGCTCGCCGACTGGAAGCACGACGCCTCGATCACGCTGGTGAAGAACCCCGACTGGCGGAACGCCGCTGACGTGAACCTCGACCGGGTCGAAGGCAGGATCATCGTCGACGGCACCACGCGCGTGCAGGCCTTCGAGGCCGGCGAGGTCGATGCGCTCGACGGCGGCGGACTGCCACCCGCGGACATGCCGCGGCTGAAGGACCTGCCGGAGTACGAGAAGTACCCCGCGCTCGGAACCTACTACTACGGCTTCAACCTGGAGAACATCCCGGACGTGAACCAGCGGCGGGCGATGGCCTTCGCCATCGACCGGCAATCGATCATCGACAACGTCGCCCAGGCCGACCAGATCCCCGCCACCGGGATGGTGCCGAAGGGGATGCCCGGCTTCGGGACGATCGAGCAGGACTTCTTGCCGCCTCGGGCCGATCTGGAGAAGGCGAAGGAGTTCATGGCGAAGGTCGAGGATCCCGAGCGGAAGATCACCCTCTTCTACAACGACTCGCCGGGCCACAAGGAGATCGCCGTGGCCGTGCAGTCGATGTGGAAGGAGCTCGGGATCGACACGACGATCAAGGCGCAGGAGTTCGCCCAGTTCCTCGAGTTCCTCGGACCGCCGCCGAACACCGCGGTCGACGTCTACCGGCTCGGCTGGATCGCCGACTACGCCGACCCGATGAACTTCCTGGAGCTCTGGACGAGCAAGTCGGGCAACAACAACACCAACTTCGCCGACCCGGCGTACGACCGCCTGATCGAGAAGGCCCGCAACACGCCGAACGACCAGCAGAGGTACGCGCTCTACCGGCAGGCGGAGGCGATGCTGACCGGCCCGAATGGCGCGCTGCCGATCGCGCCGATCTACTGGTACACCTACACGAACCTCGAGCGGGAGTCCGTCAAGGACACCTTCCACATCAACCCGCTCGACCAGTTCGACCTCTCGAAGGTCGCCATCGAGGAGGCCTAGCGAGGTCGAGACACGGCTGCCGGGCGGGCGTCCCCCGTATCCAGCCCGCCCCGGCGGCCACCAGCCTCAGCCGACGAAGCCATGGCCGCCTACATCATCCGCCGCCTCATCTGGACCGTCCCGGTCATCCTCCTCGTGATCCTCATGACCTTCGGGCTCATGAAGCAGATCGAGGGCAATCCGTTCCGCCAGACCGAGCGGGCCGTACCCGCGGCGGTGCAGGCGAACCTCGAGCGGAAGTTCAGCCTCGACCGGCCGTGGTACGTCCAGTACGGGAACTACGTCAAGGGCGTCGCGACCGGCGACCTCGGGCCGTCGCTCGTGCTTCGCGACCGCACCGTCAACGACATCGTCGAGGAGCAGTTCCCGAACTCGATCGAGCTCGGATTGCTCGCCTTCGGCTGGGCGGTGCTGCTCGGCGTTCCTGCCGGAGTCCTCGCCGCACTGAAGCCGAACTCGCGCTTCGACTACGGGGCGATGCTCTTCTCGAACATCGGCTTCGCGCTGCCGAACTTCCTCGTCGCCACGCTGCTCATCTACTTCGTCTCGGTCAAGTGGGGCCTGCTACCGACGAGCGGCTGGACCTCCTGGCAGCACAAGATCCTCCCGTCGTTCACGCTCGGCCTCGTCCCGATGGCGTACTTCGCCCGGCTCGTGCGCGGGACGATGCTCGAGACGCTGCAGCAGGACTACGTGCGCACGGCCAAGGCGAAAGGACTGCGGCGGAGGCGCATCGTCACGGTGCACGTGCTGCGTAACTCGCTGATCCCGGTCGTGACGGCGGCGGCGCCGCTGCTCGGCTACATCATCACCGGCTCGTTCATCGTCGAGAACATCTTCGCCGTACCCGGCATCGGCCGGTACTACGTCACCGCCGTCTCGGCGCGCGACTACTCGGTGGTGATGGGGCTGACGGTGCTGCTGTCGATCATCGTCATCCTCGCCAATCTCGTCGTCGACATCCTCTACACGGTCCTCGACCCGCGCACGCGGGAGGCGCGAACATGAGCGCCACGCAGATCGCGGGCCGCATCGCCGGCGTCGACGCGGGCGCGCCGATCCGCCAGTCGAGCCTCTGGCAGGACGCCTGGCGGCGCTATCTGCGCAACCGCGCGGCCGTCGCCGCCGGGGCCGTGTTCCTCCTCATGGTCGTCTGGTGTGTGGTCACGCCCATCATCTCCCCGCACGATCCCAACGAGGTCGACTTCGCGAATGCCTACGAGGGACCGAGCTGGAGCCACCCGTTCGGCACCGACCAGTTCGGCCGCGACCTCTTCACGCGCGCCGCGCTGGGCGGCCGGATCTCGATCGGGATCGGCTTCGCCGCCACGTTCGCCATCCTCGGGATCGGGGTCGTCTACGGCGCCATCTCGGGCTTCGTCGGCGGCAAGCTCGACAACGCCCTCATGCGCTTCCTCGATGCCCTCTACGGGCTCCCGTACCTGCCCTTCGCGATCCTCGCGCTCGCCATCATCGGCACCGTCAACTTCTGGACGATGGTGGTCGCACTCTCGATCGCCAGCTGGTTCATCACCGCCCGCGTCGTGCGCGGTCAGATCATCACGCTGAAGGAGAACGACTACGTGCGCGCGGCGAAGGCAGTGGGCGTCCGCTGGTACGGAGTCCTCGGCAGTCACCTGCTCCCGAACACGCTCGGGGTGCTCGTCATCACCATCTTCCTCGAGTTGCCCGGCGTGATCCTCGGCGAGGCGTTCCTGTCCTTCCTCGGCCTCGGGATCAGCCCTCCGGACGCCTCCTGGGGCTCGATGGCGCAGGACGGGCGCGACTCCTACCGCGCCCACCCGCACATCATCGTCATCCCGAGCC
>JAICLM010000059.1 GCA_025927435.1 Thermoleophilia bacterium
CGGTCCGCCGATGAAGGCGAGCGGGATCGCCTGGGCGACCCCCATCGCGGCGAGGATCGCGGCCAGCTCACGGCGCCCGGCGGTGAGCGCGAGCCAGAGGACGGGGAGCAGGAAGAGGCCTCCGAAGCCGGATGCGGATCCGCCGGCCGCCTGGCGGAGAAGGGCGGCGAGCGCGATGTACCCGAGAGGGATCCCGAGCGTCGCGACACGTGGGAACGTCGGCCAGACGAGCGTCGTACCCAGCAGCGCGGCACTGAGCGCCGCAGCGGCCGAGACCACGGTGTAGTCGAGCCGGATGCCCGTCGGCAGGAAGAGCAGCGCATACGCCGTGACGACCGCGATCACCGTAAACGGGACCGCATGGTCCGGTGGCTCGGTCCGGGCCCGCGTGCGGGCGCGCGTCTGTCCGAGGCGGGCGAAGAGATCGGCGGTCGATGCAGTCAATTGGCCTCCTCCCGGTAGATCGGCCGCAGCGCAGGAGTCCTGGACCCCGGGGTGGAATGAGAGGCGATGGCCGCCTCCAGGATCCTGGTGGTCGACGACGACGACGACATTCGCGGGCTTGTGCGCACGCTGCTCGAGCGAGCGGGGCACGACGTCGTGGACGCCCCGGACGGACGCGCCGGTTTGCGCGAGCTCTACGGAGCTTCGTTCGACCTGGTCATCCTCGACGTGGCGATGCCGGTCCTCGACGGCTGGGAGACCATCGAGCGGATCCGGGAGGTGACGGACGTCCCGGTCCTGATGCTGACCGCGCGCGACGCCGAGCCGGACCGCGTGCGCGGGCTCAAAGGCGGAGCCGACGACTACGTGGTCAAGCCGTTCGGGCGCCAGGAGCTCGTCGCGCGGGTCGACGTGCTTCTCCGCCGACGACGGAGCGGCGGGACGCAGGGCACGTACGCCGACGTGCGGCTCAGCATCTCGTTCGCCCAGCGTGCCGTGCACTACGACGACCGCGAGGTCGCTCTCACCCCCCTCGAGTACGGGCTTCTAGCTGCGCTCGTCCGCCACCCGAACCAGGTCCTGAGTCACGACCAGCTGCGGGAGCTCGTCTGGGGCGACACCGTCGCCACCTCCCGCGACGAAGTGAAGCTCTACGTGGGCTACCTGCGGCGGAAGCTCGATCCGGACGACCCGGGGAATACCCCGATCGAGACCGTCCGCGGCTTCGGGTACCGCTACAAGACGCCCGTCTAGCAGGCTTTTCGCAGTCAGGCGTCCGCAGCGCGGTGCTCGGCCTGGGGCACGAGCGGGATGTTGTCGTCCACGAGCGAGATCCGCTTCGTCTCGGCTGTCAGCGCGGCATCGAGATCCACCTGGGAAGGCGCGACTGGAGTCACGCAGTAGGGGCACAGCTGCCAGAGCGGCTCGAGCGGCGCCTGGCAGTTCGCGCACGGCTGGCGAAGCATGGTCGTGCAGACGGGACAGGCGACGAAGTCGGCGTCGACCCACGAGTTGCACACCGGGCAGGCGGGTTGCGCGCGCGCGAGCTGGTGCTCGAGAGCCTGCAGCTCGACGCGGCGGGAGCGGGCGTCGTCGAGGGTCTCGGAAGGCCGGAAGAGGAGGTAGACGACCGGGCCGATGAAGGGCGGCGCGAGCCCGAGCAGCGTGGCGAAGGCGACGAGGAACGGGTCCTTGATCCGCCGCCGGGCGTCCTTGCACACCCAGTACGCGAGACCGAGCCAGAAGACGACCGCGAGGGCGACCGCGGCGTTTCGGGCGATGACGAAATTGGTCGAGTGAAAGAGGTCGTGGAGGCTCGTGAACGACGATAAGAGGGCGATCCCGCTCACGGCGGAGAAGATGCCCGTGCGGCGGACAGACAAACGCTGTCGACCTTGCGGTTTCTCACTCCGCCGTTTCAAGCACAATGTCGAAGGAGTGCCAGGCGAAAACGGTCGGAACGGGAGGGGGCAGCCGCGCAGGCATCCGACGCGCGCGGACCTCGAGTTCGAGCGGGTGCTCTTCGCGCGGCACGGCCGGCTGCGCCGGCGCAACCGCAAGCGGCGCAGCATCCTCCTCGTGGTGGCCCTGGTGCTCGCATCGATCGTCGCGCTCCTGCTCGCCACCGTCGCGTTCACCGGGCAGCAGATCCTGCTGTCGCAGTGCAATCTCTCCGACCTGCGCCCGCTCGCGCTCGGCGAGAACTCGTTCCTCTACACCGACGACATGAAGCTGCTCGGGGTTGTGCCCTCGGCGACGAACCGGCAGCCCCTCGCGCTGTCGAAGATCTCCCCGTCGCTACCGGAGGCCACAGTGGCGATCGAGGACGCACGCTTCTGGCAGCACGGAGCGCTCGACTACCAGGGCATCCTCCGCGCGCTCTACCAGGACGTCTCGAAGGGCCACATCGTGCAGGGCGGATCGACCATCACCCAGGAGCTCGTCCGGAACCTCTATATCGGCAACCCGCAGCGGACGCTGTCGCGGAAGGTCAAGGAGGCCTGCCTCGCGACGAAGTTCTTCGAGGACAACACCCGCAGGCAGATCCTCGCCGACTACCTCAACGAGGTCTTCTACGGGAGGCACGCCTACGGAGCGCAGGCGGGAGCGCGAACGTATTTCTCCAAGCCCGCCTCAAGGCTGACGCTCGTGCAGGCGGCGCTGCTCGCCGGCCTGCCGCAGGCGCCCACGGTGTACGACCCGATCCGCAACCCAAAGGCGGCGCTGCACCGGCGAAACCAGGTGCTGCACGCGATGTGGAAGAACCACTACATCTCCGCGAGCAAGCTCCGCGCCGCGACGCAGAAGGGGCTGCAACTGCGTCCGGGCCACCTCTACTCGCGGCAGCTCCAGCCGACCTTCTTCGGCTGGGCGACGCAGGAGCTCGCCAAGCTCGGCAAGCGCTTCGGCCACCGCCAGGTCGAGCTCGGCGGGCTCAAGGCCAAGACGACACTCGACATGCGCCTGCAGGGCCTCGCGCTGCACGCCGTCACGTCGGTTCTGCAGTACCCCAGCGACCCAGCCGCCGCGGTCGTGGCCATCGACCCGAGGACGGGCGCCGTGAAGGCGATGGTCAACTATCTGCCGGACGGGCGCAAGATGCAGTTCAACATCGCGACCCAGGCCCACCGCTCCACGGGGAGCTCGTTCAAGCCGATCACGCTGGCGACCGCGCTGAACATGGGCGCCTCGCTCTACTCGACGTTCTACGGCCCACCGGAGCTCTTTATCACCGACCCGGCGTGCGCGACGAACAACGGGCCCTGGGACGTCCACAACTACGCCGACGAGGAGGCAGGGACGATGAACCTCCTCGACGCCACGGCGCACTCGGTGAACACGATCTTCGCCCAGCTCATCTCGAAGGTCGGGGTCAGGAACGTCATGGCGACGGCCCGCAACCTCGGGATCACCGAGCCGCTGGGGAGCAACTATTTCCCGCAGGCGTGCGCGATCACGCTCGGCTCGGTCGGGTTCACCCCGCTCGAGCTGACGGACGTCTACGCCACCTTCGCCGCGAACGGTGTCCACCACACGCCTCAGGCGTTCGAGTTCGTCCGCGGGCCGTCGGGGAAGGTGCTCCCGGGCTCTAGGCTGAGCACGAAGGGGAGGCGGGTTCTCAGCCCGAGCGTAGCCGCCCGGCTCACGCACGCCCTCCAGGGCGTGGTTCAGTACGGCACAGGTACCGCGGCCGCGCTCGGCGCGCGTCCTGTGGCGGGTAAGACCGGCACCGCCGAGGACTTCAAGGACGCGTGGTTCTGCGGCTACGTGCCCCAGCTCGCGACCTGCGTCTGGGTCGGTTACCCGAAGGGCGAGATCTCGCTCTACAACGTCGAAGGCGTCTCGGCCGTCGCCGGCGGCACGTTGCCGGCCGAGATCTGGCACAACTTCATGACCGGCGCGGTCGGGAACCTTCCGGTGAAGGACTTCCCGCCGGCAGACCTCAACGTCGGCTCGATCATCAGCGGCAGCGGCACCTACGGCTACTCGCAGTACTCGACGCCGTAGCCCGGGTGAGAATCTCGCCGGCGCGGGCATGAGCGCGGCGTGGCCCCGTACCCGCTGAACCGGCTGGACGACCTCGTCGGCGAGACGATCGAGCGACTCGTCCGCGCCCACCACACCCGCCGGCTGCGCCGCCACGGCAGCGAGGGCGCGATCGACCCACCGGCGGACGGCGGTTGGGCAAGCACGGCCGCGTTCGCGCCGCGCTCGGGCTGTTGCATCGAGCCGTTCCTCGACGGGGCCGAGGCGCTGCCGCGCGTGGCCGACGCGATTCGCTCGGCGCGCTCGCACGTGCACCTAGCCGGCTGGCACTTCGATGCGTCCTTCCAGCTCGAGGAGGACGGGCCGGATCTGCGAGAGCTGCTGGCCGAGACGGCCGAGCGCGTCGACGTACGCGTCCTCGCCTGGGCCGGCGCGCCGCTGCCGCTCTTCCACCCGGCTCGCCGCGAGGTGCGGGAGGCGTGCGAGAAGCTCGCCGGCGGCACGCGCATCTCGATCGCGCTCGACGCGCGCGAGCGCCCGTTCCACTGCCACCACGAGAAGCTCGTGGTCGTCGACGACGAGGTGGCGTTCGTCGGCGGGATCGACCTCACCGCGCTGGCGGGCAACCGGCTCGACTCGAACGACCACCCGCCCCGCGACGGGCTCGGCTGGCACGACACCGCGCTGCGGCTCGAGGGGCCGCTCGTCGCCGACGTCGCGCGGCACTTCCACACCCGCTGGCACGCCGTCGGCCCGGACGGCCTCCCGGAGCCCGGCGGCCCGCTCTCCGTCGACGGTGGGGTCGAGGCCCAGTTCGTGCGCACCGTGCCCGAGCGGCTGTACGAGCCGTTGCGGGACGGCGAGTGGTCGATCCTCGAGAGCTACCTGCGCGCGCTGCGGGCGGCCGAGAGGCTCGTGTACCTCGAGAGCCAGTTCCTCTGGTCGCCTGAGGTCACGTTCGTGCTCGCCGAGAAGCTGCGCCGGCCGCCGTCCGACGACTTCCGGGTGATCGCGCTCCTGCCTGCTCAACCGAACAACGGGGCCGATGACAGCCGCGGCCAGGTGGGGCTGCTGATCGACGCGGACAAGGAGTCCGGGGGCGACACCGCGCGCTTCCTCGCCTGCACGCTCTATCAGCCCGGGCCCGGCGGGAACCCGGTCTACGTCCACTCGAAGGCGGCCGTCGTCGACGACGTCTGGCTGACGATCGGCTCGGCGAACCTCAACGAGCATTCGCTCTTCAACGACACGGAGTGCAACGTCGTCGTCCGCGACCCCGAGCTCGTGCGCGAGGTGCGGCTCAGGCTGTGGGAGGAGCACCTCGAGCGGCCGCGCGAGGAGATCGAGGGCGACCCCGCGCGTGTGTTCGACGAGCTGTGGAAGCCGCTCGCCGAGGAGCGGCTCGAGCGCCGCAAGCGCGACGGCTGGGCCGACGGGAAGCTGACACTCCTGCCCCGCGTCTCCCGTCGCGCCGAAGCGCTCTGGGGTCCGCTCAACAGCCTGGTCGTCGACGGTTAGCGCACGCTAGCCGCCGGACTTGCAGGGCCGCCCACCGAACCGCGTGGCGAGGGCGGGCTCGAGGGATTCGAGCGCGTCGAAGCAGTCGCGGCAGAGGGCGGTCGCAGCCTTCGCCTTGCGGATCAGCAGCCCCCGCTCGTCGGGAGGCAGGGTTCCCACCGTGAGCAGGAAGCGGTTCAGTTCGTTCTCGAGCGCCGGAGGGCCCACCTCGCGCACGGTCTTCAGCGGCTTTTCCAGGCGGTGCATGTCGACGATCATCCGCTTCGCCCGCCGGATGGTGCGCTGCTGCTTCGCCGACAGGGTGCATTTCGGACGGCCCGTCGCCTTGCGGGTCGTCGTCCGGGGATGCGACCCGCCGCCGCCGCAGCCCGCAGCCAGCGCGATGGTGACTGCGAGCGCGGCGCCCGCCACGACCTTCCGGATCAGATCTGCCAGGCCCCCTCATGGATCAGCGGGACGCGCCGCCCGCGGGCGTCGAAGCCGGTCGCCTCGAGCTTGGGGCCGCCGATCATCACGTCGAGGTGAATCGTCGAGTTGTTGACACCACGTGCGGGACTCTCCGAACGCGTGCCGCCGAAACCGCTGCCGAACGCGATGTGGGCTGCCGCGTTCTCGTCGAGCAGCGTGTTGTAGTAGATGCGACCGGTCTGGCCGATGCGCGAGGAGGCGTCGACGAGCGCGACCTCGCCGAGCCGTCGCCCCATCCGGTCGGTGTCGATGAAGTCAGCCACGAAATCGCGCTCGGCGTCGGAGTCGGCCTCGAGCCGCACGAGGCGCCCCCTGGAGAACTCGCCGCGAAGGCCGTGGATCAGCCGGCCGCGAAAAGAGAGGGGGAAGGTGCAGCGGAACGTCCCGCTCGTCTGCCGAGGGTCCGGGCTCGTGAAGACCTCCTCGGTCGGCATGTTCGAGGCGAGGATTCGTCCGTCGGCGAGCTTCTCGAAGCCGCCGAGCCAGCGGGTGCCCTCCGCGAAGCCGAGGTCGAGCGCCGTCCCCGGCCCGCGCAGCTCAACCCGGGTGAGGCCGAGCTTCGTCAGCCGGGCGGAGCGGCGGCTGAGCGTGCGGAGGTGCTTGACCCAGCCGCTCGTCCCCTTCCCGTCCTCGTCGGCGAGCCGGCAGAAGCGGAGGAGGTCGCGGGCGAGCTTTCGCTTCGCCTTCAGCGGGTCGAGCTTGGGGTAGACCTGGCCTGCCCAGTGATCGGTCGGCCAGCCCGCGATGATCCAGCGCGCGCGCATGTCCAGCTGGGCGCGGCGCACGAAGCCCAACTGCTTCACGAGCCGCGAGTAGTCGGCGCCGATCCGCTCGGGGGAGACGCCGTCGAGGTAGCCGGCCTCTCCTTCGCCGGCGATGTGGGCGAGCGCGCCGTGCGGGCCTGTCGCCTCCCGGTAGCGACGGCGCGACCACGGTGACAGCGCGCCCAGAGCGTCGTCGCTGCCGTGCAGGAGCCTGGCACGCATGACGAGCGGGTCGGATGTGACCACGTCGACGAACTGCGCCCCGGCGCGGTACGCGGACTCGGCTACTGCGACGAGCAGCTCTCGATGCTCCGGCTCGCCCTGGACGACGAGCGTGTCGCCCTTTTCGAGGCCGAGGGACGCCCGCACGATCGCGTCGGCATAGCGCGCGAGCGACTCCGGCGGCAGCAACGTTTCGCGCGCCACGTCAGCGAGCCGCTTCGAGCGCCTCCGCGACCGTGTCGTGGACGAGGAAATGGCGGTCGAGGCCCGAGACCTCGAGCGCGCGACGAGTCTCGAGCCCGGGCGCGGCGAGGCGGAAGTTACTGCGGTCGGACATCCGCGAGCGCGCCTCGATCAGCACGCCGAGAGCGGTCGAGTCGATGAACCGCACCTGCTCGAGGTCGACGACGAGCACGTTCGGCTCGTCTGAGCAGGCGTCGAGCACCGCGGCCCGCACCTCCTCCGCGTTGTAGAGGTCGAGCTCGCCCGCGAGCGAGAGGACGACTGCGCCGTCGCGGCGGTCGACTGCGGTCACCGCCGAGTCCCGCCCTCCGGATGCCCCGGAGGCCGATGCTGCGTCGTCCGTCAAATCCCCTCCTCCCACGGTTCGTCCGCGGACGGTCGGCGCCCGCGCGGCCATTCAAGCAAGAATGGTCTGGTGGAGCTCGCCGAGATCGCCGCACGTGCCGCCGGCGAGAACTTCCCCGTCGGCTCGGTCCTCTTCCCGCGCCAGCTGCGGCCTCACATCCGCGCGCTGTACTGCTACGCGCGCTTCGTGGACGAGCTCGGCGACGCGTACGAGGGCGACCGCCTCGCGGCGCTCGACGAGCTCGAGCGCGAGGTGGATGCAGCCTTCGCGGGCGAGGCGGTCTGGCCGATCCTGCGGAACGTGCAGCCGACGATTCGCGAGTTCGACCTGCCGCGCGAGCCGTTCCTGCGGCTGATCGAGGCGAACCGCATGGACCAGCGCGTCCCGGAGTACGAGACGTGGGCCGAGCTGAAGCACTACTGCGTCCACTCGGCCGATCCCTGCGGCCGGCTCGTGCTCGGTGTCCTCCGCAGGCTGGACGAGCCGGAGCTGGTCGCCGCGAGCGATTCCGTGTGCACCGGGCTGCAGCTGGTCAACTTCCTTCAGGACGTGCCGCGCGACCTCGAGCTCGGCCGCATCTACCTGCCGGCGGACGACCGGCGCACCTTCGGCGATCCGCCGCTCGACCGGCCGACGGAGGAGCTGCGCGGGCTGCTCCGGTTCGAGGCGCAGCGCGCTGCGGAGCTCCTCGCCGCGGGCGAGGAGCTGCGCGAGCGGATCGGCGGGCGGCTCGGCCGGGCGGTCGCGCTCTTCTCCCGCGGTGGGCTGGCCGCGCTCGACGCGCTCGATTCGGCCGGCTGGGACATCTTCAGCGGTCGGCCGCGGCCGTCGCGCGCCCGCCTCGCGCGCGAGGCCGCACTCGTCCTCGTGCGATGAGCGCTGACCGCAACGTCTCGCTCGCCTACCACGAGGTCGCTCATGTCACACGGCGCGAGGCGAAGAACTTCGCGTACGGAATCATGGTGCTGCCGCGCGACAAGCGGCGCGCCATTGCCGCCGTGTACGCGTTTGCGCGCGAGGTGGACGACATCGCCGACGGCACCCTCCCTGATGCGGATAAGCGCGACCACCTCGAGCGTTTGCACGAGGTACTCGAGACTGTCGACTCGCACAGCGCGGCTTCGATCGCCGACCACGGCGGCGCACCGTGGGCGGTCGCTCTCGCCGACTCTCGCACCCGGTTCCCCATTCCCCTTGAGGCGCTGCACGCGCTCGTCGACGGAGGCTTGCAAGACCTCGACCAGTCCACATACGCCGATTTCGCCGAGCTGCGCGGCTACTGCGAGAAGGTCGCGGGCGCGGTCGGGCTTGCTTGTGTCCCCATCTACAAAGAGGGTCGGTACGGCTCGGACGACACGGAGCACGCCATGACGCTCGGGATCGCGCTCCAGTTGATCAACATCATCCGCGATGTCGACGAGGACCGGCGGCTCGGCCGCGTCTATCTCCCGCAGGACGAGCTCACCGCGTTCGGTGTCGAGGAGCTGGCTCCGTCGCCGCAGTTTCGGGAGCTGATGGCGTTCGAGGCCGAGCGGGCGCGCACGTATCTCGCCGAGGGGCTGCGCCTCCTCGACTCGCTCGACCGCCGCAGCGCGCTCTGCGTCGGCACCTTCGCCGGCCTGTATCGCGAGACGCTCGACCGGATCGAGGCGGGCGGCTTCGACGTCTTCGGCGAGAAGACGCGGCTCTCGGCTCCGCGCAAGCTCGCCGTCGTGGCGCGAGGGCTCCTGCCGTGAACGTCGCGGTGGTCGGCGGCGGGCTCGCAGGGCTCGCCGCGGCGCTCGACCTCGTGGACGCGGGTCATGCCGTGACGGTGTACGAGGCGCGGCCGACGCTCGGCGGCGCAGTCCAGACGTTGCCGGAGCGCGAGGGCGATCCGGAGCCGCCACCCGACAACGGGCAGCACATCGCGCTCGGCTGCTTCACCGAGTACGTGCGCTTCCTCGAGCGGATCGGCGAAGGCGACGCCTACCTTCGTATGCCGCTCGCGCTCCCTGTGCTCGACGAGGACGGGCGGTTCGCGACGATCCGGCCGAGGCTTGCGTCGCTGCTTCGCTACAGGCATCTGCGAATCAGTGACCGTATGCGGATCCCGATGGTCACCGCGCGTTGCCGGAACGCGCGAGCGACGCCGGGCGAGACGTTCGGCTCGCTGCTGCGACGGCTCGGCGCGAGCGACGCTTCCATCGACCGGTTCTGGGACGTCTTCATCCGTCCGGCGCTCAATCTCCGCTGCGATGAGGTCGACGCCGACGCAGGTCTCTTCACCGTTCGCACTGCGCTGCTCGGCCCGCGCGGGAACAGTGATCTGATCCTGCCGACGAAGCCGCTCGGCTGGATGCATGGCGACGCGGCCCACCGCGTGCTCGGCGATCGCGTCCGGCTCG
The DNA here is from genome assembly GCA_025927435.1 of Thermoleophilia bacterium. Lineage (GTDB taxonomy): Bacteria > Actinomycetota > Thermoleophilia > Gaiellales > Gaiellaceae > Palsa-739. Next base: position 9,879 of record JAICLM010000059.1, read on the forward strand.
ACCACCGGGTCGGATCGCTGGAGGAGCTGGACGCCGACGCGATCGTCGTCGCAGTGCCGCCGCGAGAGAGCGCGCGCTTGCTAGGCGAGCCGGAGCCCTCGCTCGAGGACTCCCCGATCGTGAGCGTCCACCTCCTGTTCGATCGGCCGCTGCTCGGGGCGAAGCTCGCGGCGCTGCTCGGCTCCGACAGCCACTGGGTCTTCGACCGCGGTCTGCTGACCAAGGGCGACGAGTCCAACGCCGGGTGGTACCTCACAGTCGTCTCGAGCGGCGTGCCGGAGCTGCTCGACGTGCGCGGTCGCGAGCTGGTGGAGCGGATCGCCGGGCAGCTCACCGAGCGGCTCGGCGGGGCGGAGCTGCTGTGGTCGCGCGTCAGCCGCGAGCCGTACGCGACGATCGCGCTGCGGCCGGGCGTCGAGCGGCCCGGAGTGGAGACGTCGCGGCCGAACGTGGCGCGCGCCGGTTCCTGGACCGACACCGGCTGGCCGGCGACGATGGAGAGCGCGATCCGAAGCGGCCGCCGGGCGGCTCAGCACATCTTGAGCAGCACTTCCGCCAGAGTTACTGCCTGAGATGGCCGTCACAGCCGAGCTGACCCGCCTCGACAGCGCGATCGACCGCGGCACCCGCCGGCTGC
>JAICLM010000301.1 GCA_025927435.1 Thermoleophilia bacterium
CCGCCGATCGCCGTGGAGGGCTTGAGGAGCGCGCCCATCTCCACGCCGGCCACGACGAGGATCACGAGGAGCCCCTCGAGCACCGGAGTCAGCCTGCCCACGAGATACGTGAGCGGTCGTGACGGCCCGACGGCGAAGTCGCAGACGAGCAGCACCATCGTCTGCATCGCGATGCCGCCGATCAGGTTGCCGGCGGCGAGCGCCAGGTTGCCCGACGCCGCGGCGGAGATCGTGATCGCGACCTCCGGCAGGGAGCCCGCGACCGCGAGCAGGATCAGGCCACCGAGCTCGTCCCCCAGCCCGAAGCGCGCATCGAGCGCGTCGGTCGTCTTGGAAAGGGCGACGCCCGCAACCCAGGTGGCGCCGGAGGCCGCCGCGAAGATCACGACGAGAAAGGGCGAGCCGAGTTCGGCCACGCCGAAACGATGCGGGCCGCGGCGGACGACGAGGAGCCGTCCGCCGCTTCTATCTCAGGTCGAGCGGGCTAGCCCTCGCGGTTACGGTCGGTGGCGAGCGCCTCCAGCTCGGGTTCCCCGAGGAACCCGGAGGGGATGACCGCAATCCGGCACGGTGTGATCGCGCGGAGGGTCGCCGTGCGAACGCCGCCCTCGAGTGAGGCACGCTCCCCGAGCATGGTTCCGGGCCCCATCTCGGCGACCTGCTCTCCGTCCACCTCGACGCCGAGCACGCCGTCGAGCAGGAGGTAGAGCTCGTGGCCTTCCGTGCCCTGCTCGACGAGCACGTCGCCCTCGCCGAGCTTGCGCCGCTCGAACTCGACCTTGCCGGAGAGGAGCGTCCGCGACAGTTCCCGCTCGAGCGCGCTCTCGGCTGCCGCGACGACTGCCTGCGACTCCGCGGCGCCCCAGGGCGTGTTGTCGCCGTGCGACTCGCGGTACCACGCCTTGAAGTCGACGGTTCCGCTCTTCAGCGCGAGGACGCCGTCATTGTCGTAGATCCAGTGCCGCGGGAACGGGCTCGCGCCGACGAGCTCGTGCTCGACGCTTCCGTCCGCATGGAGCGTGAGGGCGAGCGTCGTCCACGCCGTCGCCGAGTTGATGCGAAACCGCGGTCCGCCCTTGACGAGCCTCGGCGCCGGGAAGCCCGCACGACCGCCCACGGTCTGGACGAAGCGGGCGCGGTCGCCGGATATCTCCGGCTTGCTGCGCAAGACCTCGAACGGCACGCCGGGCACGACGATCGCCTTGGGCCCGAACTTGAAGGTCGTCGAGCCGACGAGCCCACCGCCGAAGTAGCCGGCGTCGACGATCGCACCGTCCTCGACCTCGATCCAGGCCTGCAGCAGGTTGGCCTCACGGAAGCGGTCGGCGTCGCGCAGCTGCTCGAGATCGCTCGGTCCGTCGATCCGATCCGGCGGTGGCTCGTCGTAGTGGCCGACCCCGAATTCGAACGGCAGCTTCGGCAGTCCCTCGATCGCTTCCGAAGGAATCCACGAGATCGCCGTGACAGATCCTTGTATGTGCATGGTGCCCTCCCCGGTTGATCGCCAACGATTCAACAGGGGAGGGCGCGCAGATTCAAGCGGGCGAGCGGCCCTACAGGACCGCGAGGTACTTCTTCATCTCCCAGTCGGTCAGCTGGACGCGGTACTCGTCCCA
>JAICLM010000078.1 GCA_025927435.1 Thermoleophilia bacterium
CGCCGACGCGGTCGTCGCGGCCGGCCTCGCGCGCGTCGTCGTCGGTGCCCGGGATCCGAACCCGGTTGTCGACGGTCGCGGGATCGAGCGGATCCGCGCCGCGGGCATCGAGGTCGAGCTTCTGGACGACCTCGTCGCGCGCCGGCAGAACGAGGTGTGGCGGGTGTGGAAGTCGCTCGACCGCCCGTTCGTCACGTACAAGGCCGCAATCACGCTCGACGGACGCGTCTCGGTTCCCGGTCGCCGGTGGGTGTCGGGCGAGGAATCCCGTCGCCGGGTGCACGAGCTGCGCGCCGCCTCGGACGCCGTCGCGGTCGGGATGGGAACGGTGCGGGCCGACGCGCCCCGCCTCGACGCGCGCGACGTCGACGCAGCGAGGCAGCCCCGGCGGATCGCGTTCGGGCGTGGCCCGCTGCCGGAAGGGTCGGAGCTCGAGCTGCGCAGCGGACCGCTCGACGAGGAGCTGCACGCGCTCGCGGCGGAGGGCGTCCAGTCGCTGCTGCTGGAGGGCGGACCCACGCTCGCCACGGCGTTCATCGCCTCCGGGCTCGTGGACAAGTTCCTCCTGTTCGTCGCGCCCGTCCTCGCCGGCGAGGGTTTTCCCGTGTTCGGCGAGCTCGAAGCGCCGCTCGACCTACTCCACCTGCGGGCCGAGCCCTCCGGGGAGGACGTGCTGGTGGAGGCATACCTGCACGAGCCGTAACCTTCGTCGCATGTTCACGGGCATCGTCCGCGAGCTCGGCGCCGTCGCCTCGTTCGACGGCGCGCGGCTCGTCGTCGCCGCGCCGGAGACGGCTGCGCACGCGGCGGTCGGGGACTCCGTCGCCGTCGCCGGCGTCTGCCTCACCGTCGTGGAGACGGCCGAGGGGCGGCTCGCGTTCGACGTCGTCCCAGAGACGATCTCGCGCACGGCGCTGGGAAGCCTCGCGCCGGGCGACGCAGTGAACCTCGAGCCGGCTCTCCGCATCGGCGACCAGCTCGGCGGACACGTCGTGCAAGGCCATGTCGACGCTGTGGGCCGCGTCCGCTCGGTCACCGAAGGGGCGAACCACCGCGTGTGGGTGGATGCCCCCGAGAACGTCCGCGCCTACTGCAGCGAGAAAGGCTCGATCGCGGTCGACGGCGTGTCGCTCACGATCGCCGCTCTCGACGGCGAGGGATTCGAGGTCGCGCTGATCCCGCACACCCTCGCGGTGACGACGCTCGGCAGCCTCGAGCCGGGCGCCGAGGTCAACCTCGAGGCCGACGTGCTCCAGAAGGACGTCGGGAGCCTCGCGGCGGTGAGGCTGCCATGAGCTCGGCCGTGACCCCGTTCGCCACGATCGAGGAGGCCGTCGAGGACATTCGCAACGGGAAGATGGTCGTCGTCGTCGACGATCCCGAGCGCGAGAACGAGGGCGACCTCGTCTGCGCCGCGCAATTCGCGACACCGGGGACCGTCAACTTCATGGCGACCCATGCGCGGGGTCTGATCTGCCTCTGCCTGACCGGCGCGCGCTGCGAGCAGCTGGGCCTACCGCAGATGACCCAACGGAACGAGGCGCGCCTGGGCACTGCGTTCACCGTGTCGGTCGAAGCCCGTGAGGGGGTGACGACGGGGATCTCCGCCGCCGACCGCGCGCACACGATCCACGTGGCGATCGACCCCGCGTCGACGGCGCACGACCTCGTCCAGCCCGGTCACGTCTTCCCGCTCCGCGCCCGCGACGGCGGCGTCCTCGTCCGCGCCGGCCAGACCGAGGCCGCCGTCGACCTCGCCCGTCTCGCCGGGCTCGACCCGTCCGGTGTCGTTTGCGAGATCATGAACGAGGACGGGACGATGGCCCGTGTCCCGGATCTCGTGCCGTACTGCGAGCGGCACGGCCTGCGGATGATCACCGTCGCCGATCTGATCGAGTACCGGCGGCGGACGGAGAAGCTCATCGAGCGCGTCGTCACGGTGCAGCTGCCGACCGAGTTCGGCCTCTTCACGGCGACGGCCTTCCGCGAGACGCTGACCGGCCGCGACCACCTCGCACTCGTGATGGGCGACGTCGGCGACGACGTGCTCGTGCGCGTGCACTCCGAGTGCCTCACGGGGGACGTCTTCCACTCGCTCCGCTGCGACTGCGGCGAGCAGCTCGAGGCCGCGCTCGCGGCGATCGCCGCCGAGGGCCGCGGCGTGCTCCTCTACATGGCGCAGGAGGGGCGCGGCATCGGCCTCCTCAACAAGCTACGCGCGTACGAGCTGCAGGAGCAGGGGCTCGACACCGTCGACGCCAACCTCGCGCTCGGCTTCGCCGCCGACGAGCGGGAGTGGGGGATCGGAAACCAGATCCTCGCCGACCTCGGAATCACGACGATGCGGCTGCTGACGAACAACCCGAAGAAGGTTTCCGGCGTCGAGGCGTACGGGCTCAAGGTGACCGAGCAGGTGCCGATCGAGATGCCGCCCCGTCCCGAGAACGTTCGCTATCTGGCCGCCAAGCGGGATAAGCTCGGGCACAAGTTGCACCATCAGGATCTCAAGTTCGAGTCGGAGGGCGAATGAGCGCGACCGAAGGATTCTGGCCGGGCGAGGCGCCGCCGGCCGCACAAGGGAAGGACGTCCAGGAGCCCGAGGCGACGGTCGCCGAGCCGGAGCCGCTCGCCTGGCCGGCTCGGCAGGAGGAGGCGGCGGAGCCCGACACCGAGCAGGCTTCGGTAGCCCGGCCCGAGCGGGAAGCCGAGGAGGAGGAGGAGGAGAGCAAGGCTGAGCCGCAGATCGCACCCATCGGCCACGTTCCGGGAGAGATCGACATCCCGGACGGCGTCGCGGTCCTCGAGGGCTCGCCGTCAGGCGCGGATCGCACGGTCGGCGTGGTCGTCTCCCGCTTCAACGGCGAGATCTCGAACCGGCTGCTCGAGTCGGCGCTCGAGGCCCTCGCGGCCGCCGGCGTGGCCGACGAGCGGATCACCGTGATGCCCGTACCGGGCGCGTTCGAGCTGCCGATCGGCGCGATGGCGCTCGCGAAGACGCGCCGCTACTCCTGCGTGATCGCCCTCGGCTGTGTCGTGCGCGGGGAGACCGCCCACTTCGAGTACGTCGCCGGCGAGGCGGCGTCGGGCCTCCAGCTCGCCGGCCTCGAGACCGGCGTGCCGGTGGCGTTCGGCGTCCTCACCGTGGACACGACCGAGCAGGCGGAGGCACGGGTGGACAAGGGCGCCGAGGCCGCGCGCGCGGCGCTCGAGATGGCGGATCTGTTCTCCCAGGTGCGGAACCAGGCTCGCGCGGGCTAGCCCGCAATCGTCGGCTATCCTGGGCCGCCGATGTCGAAGGTCTGCGCAGTCTGTGGGAAGAAGCCCGGCTTCGGGAATCACCGGAGCCACTCGATGGTCGCCACCAAGCGGCGGTTCGAGCCGAACCTGCAGCGTGTCCGCGTCCTGCTCAAGGGCAAGGCGACGCGCGCCTACGTCTGCACGCGCTGCCTCAAGGCCGGCAAGGTCCAGAAGGCGCTCTAGGGCCTAGCCGTCCTTCGGCAGGTCGTAGACGAGCCAGAGCCGCTCGCCGGTCTGCGAACCACTGGGCCCCTGCGCGGTGATCTGGCCGAGCTCGGGATACTCCACGACCTCGGGAGCCGGGTGCGTGGAGACCATGAGATAGCGGCATGTCCCCTCGCCGTCGTTGCGGAAGCCGTGCGCGCCCGCCGGCCCGACCGGGAAGAGCACGACGTCGCCGCGCTCCACCCTGCGCTCGCCCTCCTCCGTCTTCAGCGTCATCGAGCCGTCGAGGACGACGAGCAGCTCCTCGGCCGCGTGGTGGAAGTGGTAGACGGCGAAGTTGCCAGGCCCAAGCTCGTAGAGGGTGGCCCCGAGCTGGTCGGCCCGGGACAGGCGCCTCGCCTTCGCGCCGCCGCCCGACCAGTCCTCGCCCTCGTCCCACTCCTCGGTCCAGACGTTGTCGTCGCTCATGCCCGGATTCTGCTCGCAACCGCACGCCGAGGTCGTCGGTCCAACTACACGATGGAAGCGGGCCACGCGGTCTCATCGCGCTTCGGGCGGATCACGATCTCGAGCGAGGCCATCGCGCAGATCGTCGCGGAGACGGCACTCGAGTGCTACGGCGTGGTGGGAATGAAGGGCTCGTTGCGCGGCCAGCTCGCGCGCGCCCGCCGGCGGCCGCCCGGCATCGAGATCCGGCGCGAGGGCGGTGAGGTGGCGATCGACCTCCACGTCGTCGTCGAGTACGGCCTCAACCTCGCCGAGGTCGCCTCGAGCGTCGGCAACCGCGTCGAGTACGAAGTGCAGCGGCTCACCGGCATCCCGGTACGCGCGGTCGAGGTGCACGTCGACGACGTGCGAACCGGCGGGAAGTGAACGGCAAGAGCGATCTCGAGCTGGTGCACGGGCTGGTCGGCGCCGCGCTCGCGTCGCTCGAGGCGAGCCGCAGCCGCATCGACGACCTCAACGTGTATCCCGTCCCGGACGGGGACACCGGCACGAACCTCACGCTGACCGTGCGGGCGGTCGTGGACGGCCTCGGCTCGGTCGAGGTCGGCGACCGGCCGGCGCTCGCGCACGCGGTCGCGCGGGCGGCGCTGATGGGAGCGCGGGGCAACTCCGGCGTGATCCTGTCCCAGATCGTGCGGGGCGTCGCCGACGTGCTCGCGCAGTCGACGGATGGGATCGATCCCGCGCTCACGGCCCGGGCGCTGCGCGGCGCGTCCGACGCCGCCTACCGGGCGGTGCGGCGGCCGGTCGAGGGGACGATGCTCTCGGTCATCCGTGAGCTCGCGGAGGAGGCCGAACGGCGGGCGGGCGAACCCGAGTCGGTCGGCGAGCTGCTCATACAGCTCGTGCGGCACGGCGAGGAAGCGGTGGCGCGCACGCCCGAGCAGCTCGACGTCCTGCGCGAGGCGGGGGTGGTCGACGCCGGCGGAGCGGGGCTGGTCGAGCTTCTCCGGGGACTCGCCAGCGCCGTGAGCGGCCAGGCGCTGCCGGCTGCACCTCCGGCCGAGGCTCCGGCCGGGGTGAAGGCGATTCATCTCGACCCCTCCCGCTACCGCTACTGCACCGTCTTCGTGGTGGAGGGCGAGGCGCTCGACCTCGACGGGCTCGAGGCGCAGCTCGAGCAACTGGGCGACTCGCTGGTGGTGGTGGGCGACGCCACGGCGCTCAAGGTGCACGTCCACACCGACGATCCCGGCTCGGCGCTCTCGCTCGGCACCGCCGTGGGCACGATCGACGGAGTCGAGATCGCGAACATGCACGAGCAGCAGGAGCGACGTGAGCGGCGCCTCTCGCTCGTACCGCCCACGCGCTCGAGGACCGGAGTCGTCGCCGTCGTCGCGGGAGAGGGGAACCGGCGGCTGTTCGAGACGCTCGCCGAGCCGGTCGGGACGATCCGGATCGTCGCGGGCGGTCCGACGGCGAACCCGTCGACGGCCGAGCTCGTGGCTGCGATCGAGGAGCTGAACGCCGAGGAGGCGGTCCTCCTGCCGAACAACTCGAATGTGCGGCTCGCGGCCGACCACGCGGCCGAGCGGGCACGGCTCCCTGCCGCGGTGGCCCCGACGGAGTCGATTCCCGCCGGGCTTGCCGCGCTCGTGGCCTACGACGGCACACGGGGCGCCGCCGAGAACGCCGCGGACATGGCCGCCGCCGCGGACGCGGTCGCCACGGGCGAGATCACGCGCGCCGTCCGCGCGGTCGAGCTCAACGGTCTCGCGATCAGCGACGGCGACTGGCTCGGCCTTGCGGACGGCGAGCCGGTCGCGGGCGGGGACGACTTTGCCGAGGTCACCTTGGAGGTCGTCGGCCGCCTTCTCGCGGAGCCGCGAGCGCTGCTCACCCTCCTCACCGGCGCCGAGTCGCCGCCGCTCGACGGGCTCGTCGAACGGCTCACGGCTGCTCATCCCGGGCTCGAGGTCGAGGTGCACGAGGGCGGCCAGCCGCACTACCAACTTCTGCTCGGCGCGGAATAGGGTTCGAGCGGATGCCGCCGGCCCGAATCGTGCTCGTCGAGGACAACGAGGTTTTTCGCGACGCCCTCGAGCTCTTGCTCGGAATGAGGGACGACGTCGAGATCGTCGCGTCGGTGGGAGACGGGGTGGCGGCGGTCGCGGCAGCGAAGGAGTACCGCCCGGACGTGATGCTGATGGACTACCGCATGCCCGCCCTCGACGGTATCCAGGCGACGGCGCAGATCGTGGAGGAGGTGCCGGGGGTCGCCGTCGTCGCGCTGACCGCCTCCGCGGACGCCGCCGAGCGCGAGGCTCTCGTCGAGGCCGGAGCAGTCGCCTGCCTGATGAAGGACCAGGAGCTCGACGAGATCGTCGCGGCCATCCTCCAAGCGGCCGCAGTCGCGCGTTGAACCTCACCACCGAGAACACGGCGATCGTCCTCGACTCGACCGCCGATCTGCCGGACATCGCGGACCGCTTCCCGAACTGGCGCGTCGTGCCGCTCTACGTCCGCTTCGGGGACGAGAGCCTGCGCGACGGTGTGGACACCAGTGCCGCGGACTTCTACGAGCGGCTGCGCTCCTCGACCGTGTTCCCGACGACCTCGCAGCCGACGCCGGCCGACTTCCTCGCCTGTTACGAGGAGGTCTCCGCGTACGAGCGCATTCTCTCGCTCCATGTCTCGGCGCGCGTTTCCGGGACCTTCGAGAGCGCCGAGAGGGCGGCGGCCGAGCTCGGCGACGGCCGCGTCCACGCGATCGACACCGAGACGGCATCGGCGTCCATCGCGATGCTCGCCCTCGCCATTCAGCGCCGGCTCGCGCGGGGCACGAGCGACGAGGAGATCGACGCGCTCGTCGAGCGGTACCTGCGGGAACGGGGACTGCTGTTCACGGTCGACACGCTCGAGTTCCTGCAGCGTGGCGGGCGGATCGGCAAGGCGGCTGCGTTCGCCGGGACGCTGCTGCAGGTCAAGCCGATCCTCTCGATCCAGGAGGGCGAGGTCGTGCCGGTGAAACGCGTGCGCGGCGAGCGGAAGGCGTTCGCCGCGCTCGCCGCGGCGCTCGAGACGGAGACGGAGGACGAGCCGGCGTACCGGTTCGGTGTCGCGCACGCCGCAGCGCCGGAGCGTGCGGCCGAGCTCGAGGCACTCGTCCGCGAGCGGCGGCCGCGCGCCGTGCTGGAGCTCGTGGTCACGCTCGGCGCGGTGATCGGCGCGCACGCCGGCCCGGGCACACTGGCGCTCTTCTGGTTCCGCGACGGAGACTGACGTCCGGTCCGCGCGGGATACTCAGCGCGCCCGGTGCCGCGGACGATGACAGCCACCCGTCGACAGACGGTCTTTGCAGGCCTGGACCAACCAGGGACATGGCCCCCGACTCCGCGAGCCCTGCGGCCGCGGCGTCTCGACCTCGGCCTCGACTCGCTCCCGGGAGTCGCCGCGGCCACGCAGCGGAAGCTCGGCAAGCTCGGCCTCGCGTCCGTGCGGGATGTGCTCGAGCACCGGCCGCGGCGGTACGAGAGCGCTGCGGACGAAGTTCCGATCGCCGCCCTCCGCCAGGGGGAGGAGGTCGTGGTCAGCGGCCGCGTGCTCAACCTCGAGAAGCGGCCGATGCGGGGGCGGCGGCGGACCCGGATCGTCGCGCGGGTCGCCGACGACACGGCCGCGATCAGCGTCACCTGGTTCAACCAGCCCTGGCTCTCCGATCGGCTGAAGCCGGGGACGGAGGTCCGCCTGCGTGGGAAGCTCGGCCGCTTCGGCTTCGAGCCCCGTTCGTACGACATCGGGGACGAGGCGCGCGCAACCGCGGACTTCGCTCCGGTCTACCCGGCCGCTGAGGAGATCGCCGCAACGACCGTGCGCCGGGTCGTCGATGCCGCGCTGCCGCTCGCGCTCAACGTCGCCGATCCACTGCCCGCCGAGCTGCGCGAGCGGGAGGGACTCGCGCTCAAGCGGGACGCCCTTGCCGCCGTGCACCGGCCGCGGAATCCAGGCGAGGCGGAAAGGGGCCGGCAGCGGCTCGCGTTCGAGGAGCTGCTCGTGCTCCAAATCGGCATCGCCCGTCGCGCGGCCGAGCGGGAGCGCACGCTGGCTCCGGCACTGGAGGAGCCAGGCGACCTCATCCACCGCTACCGCCGGGCGCTGCCGTTCGCGTTGACGCCCTACCAGGAGCAGGCGATCCGCGAGATCGACGGAGATCTCGCGCGCACAGTGCCGATGCAGCGGCTGCTGCAGGGAGACGTCGGCTCGGGCAAGACCGTCGTTGCGCTCTATGCGCTCCTGCGGGCCGTCGAGAGCGGCCGCCAGGGTGCGCTGATGGCGCCGACCGAGACGCTCGCCGAGCAGCACTTCCTCACGGTCGCCGACCTTTGCCTCGAGCTCGGCGTCAGCTGCGCGCTCCTCACGAGCTCGTCGCGGAAGCGCGAGCGCGAGGCTGCGCTCGGCGCCGACGTCGTGGTCGGGACGCACGCGCTCATCCAGGAGGGCTTCGAGCTCCGGGATCTCGCCCTCGCCGTGGTCGACGAGCAGCACCGCTTCGGCGTCGAGCAGCGCTCGGCCCTCGTAGCCGGCCGCGCTCCGCACGTCCTCCACATGACGGCGACCCCGATTCCGCGCACGCTCGCCCTCACGGTCTACGGCGATCTCGCGGTGTCGGAGATCGCGAAGCCGCCCGCGTCGCGCAAGCCGGTGATCACGAGCTGGATCACCGAGGACCGTGCCTCGGAGGCGTACACGCGGCTCACGCGGCTGTTGCGCGAGGGGCGGCAGGCGTACGTCGTCTGCCCGCTGATCGAGGCGTCCGAGACGTCGCTCGCCCGGGCGGCCGAGGAGGAGGCCGAGCGGCTGCGCCGGGCCGAGCTGCGCGACTTCCGCGTCGGCTGTCTCCA
>JAICLM010000265.1 GCA_025927435.1 Thermoleophilia bacterium
CAGCGCCGCGTCGCCCGAGCTTCGTCCACCTGGACGGGTGCGGGACGAGCCACCGCGTGGTGCGTGAGGAGGGGACGTACCAGCCCCTCTGCACCCGTGGTGCTCCCTCCACCGAGAGCTCGAGGACGTAGAACGTTCGCGCCGGCGGCGGCAGGGCCGTGGAACCGCGGACACCGAGAACGGTTCGCGAGAGCCGCGACATGGTCGTCTTCAGCGTCCTGCATGCGCTCGCACCGCAGACCTGCAGCGTCGCCCGGGTGGTCGTCGGAGCCGCACTCGGTCCGGCGGAGGTCATGAGAGCCACGGCACCGGCGGCGGAGACCGCGGCCCAGCGAGCGTGCGCCCGCCCCCGGCTACGAGTGGACGTAGAGCGCATCGTTAGCCGTCGAAGCCCCGTGGAACGAGTAGCCATCGCGGTTGTGCCACCACCAGTGCGCGTCCTGGATGTCGTCGGGAAAACCGTAACCGCTGTGGGAGAGCTTGATGCAACCGTTCGAGTAGTAGTCGGAGGAGCTGTCGAAGCAGTAGGTCTCGCAGGAGTTGCTCCAGTTGGCGAGCTCCTTCGAGTGGATGAACAATTGCGTCCGGAGCGTTCCGTCCCCGCACCTCTTGTCCTGCAGGTAGGTGGCGATTCCCTTGATGATCGAGTCGTAGTGGTCCCAGTGGCCCTTCACGTCGTACCACCCGGTCGGAAGCCAGCCGTGACCCACGTACGAGCAATTCGTCGAGTCACCCGACCCTGCACGCCACGTCGGCGAGAAGTGGGCCGTCGGGTTGGCCGACGGGTAGTAGACCCAGACCAGCGTCGAGTTGAGATTCGAAGTCCGGTGGAACTCGAAGTGTCCATGCGCCGAAGCCGGCGCGACCGCAAGCGTGATCGCTGCGAGCGCGGCGCCGACGCCGAGCGAGAGGCGGGTGCGAGTGTTCACGAGTCATCTCCGTTCGGTCGGCTCGGGTTGTACGCCGGGTGCAGCCAGGCAGTCCCGGGTTCCGTCTCCTGAGCGAGGCAGGTCGCTGTCGCGAGCTCGCATTCGAGAGCCGTCGTGCCCTTGCCGGGTCCCGCGTCGCCGCGGAGGACGATGTGGTCTGTATCGCCCGCGAACTGCGGCTCGATGAGGTCGTCCGCCGACGTGTCCGGGGCGCCTTTCAGCAGCTCCCGGAGCGAGATCGCCTCATCTGCGACGTCGAACACCGCGATCCCCGTGTTGGTGGGCGCGGCGACGAGGTCTCCCGACCACGATCCGCCGTACGCTGCCCACAGGATCCCTTGCCCCAGCGATTCCAGCTCGAGGGTCTCGGCGATCGTCCCGTCGGCGACATTCACGACTGAGACCGATCCCGGGATGTCTGCCTCGCCGGCGAGGAACGCCTGGGTGCCGTCGGGGCTGACCGCGACGAGGTTGGCGTCGGCCATCAGGACTCGCTGCTCTCCCGGTCCGTCGAACGCGAGGACGTCGAGCTGCTCTCCCTCGTCGATGCGGTAGGCCAGGAGCGTGTCTCCGGCCCATGCGGCAGCGACGTACTCCGCGGGCTCGGTGCTCCAGACAACCGGCCGAGCCGCCGGCGAACGTCGTACTACGAGGTCGCCGGTGTAGGTCCTGAACGCGCGGTATGCCGCCGTGCCACGGACATAGGCGATCGCCCCGTCGGCGCGAACTGCCGCCGAGTAGGAGTCCGTATCGACGACCTCGTCCCGGCCGGACCCGAAGTCGTGGACCCAGAGCGTCGGCCGTCCGAGCGCATCGCCCGGGTGGATGCCCTGCTTCGACCATGAGAGTTCGGGATCCTGATGGCGAAGCTCCTCCCACGTGCTGTAGACGAGCTGACCGCCGTCGGCAGTCGGGACCGCGACGGGTGCGATCCAGCCGGACAGCGGCGACGACGCGGTACCGGCGAGGGAGGCACTCCGCCTGCCTTCCACGTGCCCCGCTGCGACGAACAGGCCCCTGGCGGGTCCGTCCGCACTTCGCACCGTGAGCGCCCTCACGTCTGGTTGTGTGCTTGCGGAACCGATCGACTGAGCAGCCCCGACCGCAATCAGTGCGGCGAGGGCCACAACCGCCACCCAGTTCCGGCTTCGTCTCGAAATCACTGGGCCCCCTTTCTGCAGATGCGAGCAATGCGACCTCGCTGCCGTTGTACGCGCGCCGTTGGACGGCCGGCAAGGCGTTTCAGGGTCTTGCGGCACATCTCTGACACTGTCGTCACTTCGGACAACACGGGCTAGGATGGACGGCGCCATGGAGCCGACTCGTGACCGTGCCTGGGAGACCCTCACGCGCTACACGAAGAGCCAGTCGCTACTGCGTCACGCGCTCGCCGTCGAGGCCTCGACCGCCGCGTATGCGCGGAAGTTCGGCGAGGACGAGGAGCTCTGGCGCGTGGCCGCGCTGTTGCACGATTTCGACTACGAGATGCATCCGACGCTCGACCAGCACCCGCAGGACGGCGCGCCCATCCTGCGGGAGGAGGGCTACCCGGAAGAGATCGTCGAGACCGTGCTCTCCCATGCGGAGCACCTCGCCCTCCCGCGCGACACGCCGCTGAAGAAGGCGCTCTTCGCGTGCGACGAGCTGAGCGGGTTCGTCCACGCCTGCGCGCTCGTCCGCCCGACCGGCCTCGAGGGGCTCGAGCCGAAGTCGGTCAAGAAGAAGCTCAAGCAGCCGTCATTTGCCGCCGGCGTGCACCGCGACGAGGTCTACAAGGGTGCGGAGGATCTCGGCGTCGACCTCGACGACCACATCCGCAC
>JAICLM010000176.1 GCA_025927435.1 Thermoleophilia bacterium
AAGCGCCTCCTCTTCCCCACCGGCGACGGCGAGCTCGTGCTGCTGGTCCACCTGATGACCGCGGGCCGCCTGAAGTTTCTCCGGGCCGGCGAGAAGGGCCCGAAGACCCCTGCGTTCGCGCTCGAGTTCCACGGCGGCTCGAGGCTCCTCCTCACGGAGAACGCCAGGAAGAAGCGCGCCGGCGTCTGGCTACTCACGCCGGAGGCGGCGGAGGCCGAGCTCGCGCATCTCGGTCCGGAGGCCCTCGGCCTCGAGCCGGAGCAGCTCGGCGAGATCGTCCACGGCGAGTCGCGGCGGCTGCACGCGCTGCTCCGCAACCAGCACGTGATCGCGGGCATCGGCCGGGCGTGGGCGAACGAGATCCTTCATGCCGCGAAGCTCTCGCCGTACGCGCTGTCGAGCGACCTCGACGAGGAGGAGGTGGCGCGACTCGCGGCCGCGATGGACTCCGAGCTCGAGCGTGGGCTCGAGCTGCGTGAGGCCGGCGCCTCGGACGAGAAGACCTACCGCGTCCACCGGCGGCTCGGCGAGCCCTGTCACGTCTGCGGTACACCGATCGCGCAGGTCGACTTCGAGGAGCACACGATCTTCTACTGCCCGAGCTGCCAGACCGGCGGCCGCGTCCTCAAGGACCGGCGGCTCTCGCGCCTGCTCAGGTGAGTCGGCGGTTCCTTAAGGGACTGTTCACGCCCGGGTAACCATCTGGCAAGCAACGGCGGGAAGGGTCAAGCCGCCCAGTCAACTCCTTGAGAGGAGAGTGATGATGAGACGGCTACTACCCGTGCTCGCCTGCGCCGGAATCGCCCTGATGGGAGGCTGGTCGACGGCGCTCGCCGCGGGCTCCGGCGGCGTCACCGCACCGTCGATCTACGTCAACGGCGTTCTCTATCGGACGGTGAACACACCGACCGATTTCTCGGGGACTCGCGCTCCCGACTCGAGCTTCGAGACGATCTACGACTTCGGCGGGCTGCAGCCGAACGTCGCCGCGGCGGCCCCCGGAGATCCCGGCTTCCGCGGCGGCCGCTGGCAGGTGCACGCGCTCGCGTTCGATACGAGCTACGCCGCCACCGTTGCCGCGCACGACACGAATGGCAGCGGCAACCTCGACAGTACGGCCGAGATCGCCGCTGCCCTCGCCGATCCAGGGGCCGGCGGCGCCACGGATCTGGGAGTCGTCAAGCTGTTCGAGTGCCCGGTCATCCTCGCCCACTAGCCGGTCCCGGCCGCCGAGAGGCTCGCCGGGACGGGGGCCTCTCGGCGGCGGCTCAGGTAGAGAGGCTCGAGGCCTGCTGCGCGCGGAAGCTCCGCCGGGCGGCGAGCGCGGGCGAGAGGCTCGCTGCGCCGACGATGACCGCGGAGCTGAACGCGATCCAGAAGTAGATCGCCAGCACGACCCCGAGCCCGCCATAGTCGCGTGCATACAGGTCGACCCAGTACTGCATGACGTAGTTGGACACGATCATCAGCGCGACGAGGGCGACCGCGGTCAGGCCCGCAGCCGGAAGGAGGTCACGGCGCGAGACCTGCTTGTGCGTCAACAGCCAGGGCGCGACGACGAAGAAGAGCGTCAGGAAGCCCACCCAGGCGAGGCCGAGGAGGATCTTCACGGGGGTGGCCCGGACGTGCAGCTCGTTGAGCTGCAGCAAGAGGAGCATGAGCAGCCCGTAGAGACCGGCGAGCACGGCGCCGTAGCCGAGCTGGTCGGCGACGCCGGTCTTCAGCTCGAGCCGCCACGCCCGGACATGAACGAGCTGGAGCACTCGGCCGAAGCCGATTCCGAAGACCAGGGCGCCGGCGATCGCGAGCACGGCCGAGCCGAGCTCGTGCGAGCGACCGGCACCGAGCACGTCGTGAATCAGCTTCGAGGTGGACGCGTTGAGCCGGTAGTGATGGACGATCTGGTTCGCGAGCGCGTTCGGATGCGGGTCGAGGTACTCCTCCATCACGAGCAGTGCCGGGAGAACGGCGACGAGGATGTAGATGGAGAGGAGC
The DNA here is from genome assembly GCA_025927435.1 of Thermoleophilia bacterium. GTDB lineage: Bacteria > Actinomycetota > Thermoleophilia > Gaiellales > Gaiellaceae > Palsa-739. The sequence goes on from JAICLM010000176.1 coordinate 1,996, forward strand.
GCCGACTGCAGCGGCCCGTCGACGGCGCGATACCGCCGCCAGGCCTCGATCGCGACGCCGGGGCGCGTGCTCGGATCTTGCCGCTCGACCCAGTCCTGGCCGCGGCGCGACACCTCCCTCAGCCGGGTCTTCACGCATCCAACCCTGCTCGCCTACGCGCCGACCGGGCGGATGCGTGCACGTCGATTCGCCTCTGGACGGCGCTACGTTAGGCTCTTCGCATGGCCACGGTCGCCGAGGTGATGAACCGGGACGTCCTCGCCGTCGACCCGACGGCCTCGATCGGCGAGGCCGCCGAGAAGATGATGGACGCCGGTGTCGGAGCCGTCGTCGTGATGGAGGACATGGTGCGGCTCGTCGGCATCGTCACGGAGCGCGACATCCTCCGCGCGGTCGCCCAGCGGGCGCGCGCCGCCGAGGCGCGGGTGCGGCAGTGGATGACCGAGAGCGTGATCACGATCGAGCCGGAGACCACCGTCGAGGAAGCCGCGAAGATGATGTTCGAGCGCAACTTCCGCCACCTGCCCGTGTCGAAGGACGGCCGGCTCCTCGGCATCGTGAGCCTCCGCCGCCTCTCCCAACACGAGTTCGAACAAGCGAAGGAGTCCGTCGGACCGGCCCATTAGTGTCGGCCCGGTGATCAGGCTCTTCCCGAATTGCGGCGGCTGGCTCGAGGTCGTCTGCGGCCCGATGTTCAGCGGCAAGAGCGAGGAGCTGATCCGCCGTCTGCGCCGCGCCGAGATCGCCGGCCAGCGCGTGCTCATCGTCAAGCCGCGCATCGACAACCGGTACGACATCGCCCACGTGGTCAGCCACGCCGGCGCGCGAATGCGCGCGGTCGCCGTGGACGATCCGGCCGACATCCCCGGTCTCGTCGACGGCTACGACGTGGTGGGCGTCGACGAGGTTCAGTTCTTCCCGCCGCACATCACGCTCGTGCTCGACGGGCTCGTGGAGTGCGGGATGCGGATCATCGCGTGCGGACTCGACCAGGATTTCCGGGGCCTTCCGTTCGGCGCGATGCCGGAGTTGTTGTGCCGCGCCGAGCTCGTCGACAAGCTGCAGGCGGTCTGCCACCACTGCGGCGGGCCGGCGACGATGACGCAGCGGCTCGTCGACGGTGCGCCGGCGGCAGCCGACGGCGACACGATCGTGGTCGGAGCGTTGGAGCAGTACGAGGCGCGCTGCCGCTCGTGCCACCAGCTCGCGGCGCCGGCGTTTGCGGCCGGCTAGCACGCCGCGGCATTCTGGTCGCGGGACCGGCTAGACCAGCCGGACGGTCAGCGCCTCGCCGTCGACGGCGACGGAGCCCCCGAGACGCCGGATGAGCCGCACCGCGACTGCCGCTCCCAGGTCGCGCAGGTCGTCGCCGAGGACGACGGGCGCCGAGGCGGCCGTGACGCGTGAGAGCCGGATCTCCATGCCGTCCACCTCCACGCCGACCTCGTCGAGGCCGCCGTGGCGGAGCGCCGACTGGAAGAGCGCCGCGAGCCCGCGTTCGACGGCATCAGTGTCCGTCTCGAGCCCGGCCCCGGAGCCGGTGACACGGACGCGCTCTTCACCGAGGCGCGCCGCGGCCGCCTGCGCGAGCTCGAGCGTGTCGGCCTCGCGCGGCGCCGGGTCGTAGCGGCCCGACTCGATCCGCGCCGCGAGCGACAGCTCCTCGATGAGCTCCGCGAGCTGGGCCGAGGCCGCGTCGATCATCTCGACGTACCGGTCGGCTGGCGGCTCCAGCCCGCCGCCCCGCGCGAGTGTCGTGGCGAAGCCGTGAACGGTCGCGAGCGGCGTGCGCAGGTCGTGGCAGGCGAGCGAGACGAGCCGGGCGAATTCGCTGTTCTCGGACAAGGCGGGTCTAACCTAACCGGATGGAAGGCACCGAGGCACCCGACCTGCAGGCGGCGGCGCCGGAGGTGGCGCTCGGCCTCTCGAGCGTCGGCGTCGCGGGCGTCCAGAAGGCCGTCCGTATCGGCCGCGGTCGACGCGAGAAGCTCATCGCGGCGACGATCGACTGCACGGTCGACCTCGATCCGCAGCAGAAGGGCGTCCACATGTCGCGCTTCCCCGAGCTCTTCGAAGAAGCGGTCGAGGGCGTGGTGGAGGACGACGCGTTCCTCGTCGAGGACATCGCGGAGCACGTTGCGCGCCGCGTGGTCGATCGCCAGGAGGCACGGCTCGCGGAGGTTCGGATCGTCGCGCGCTACCCGTACGAGCGGCAGACGCCGGTCACGAAGCTCGCGACGCAGGAGATGGTCTCGCTGGTCGGGATCGCCGCGGCTTCCCGCGAGCGCGTACGGCGCGTCGTCGGCGTTGAGGCGACCGGGATCAACGCCTGCCCCTGCGCGCAGGGCCTCGTGCGCGGCGCTGCGGCGGAGCGGCTGCTCGAGGCGGGCTTCGCAGACGGCGACGTCGAGCGGATCCTCGAGCTCGTACCGCTCGCGAGCCACAACCAGCGCGGCCAGGGCACGCTCCTCGTCGGCACCGGCGAGCGCCTCAACGCCGAGCGGCTCGTGGAGATCGTCGAGGGCTCGATGAGCTCGCCGATCTACGAGCTCCTGAAGCGACCCGACGAACTCTTCGTCGTGGAGCACGCGCACCTGCAGCCGCGCTTCGTCGAGGACTCGGTGCGCGTCGCGCTGAAGAGCGTCCTCGACGAGCTACCCCGGCTCGACGACGGCGACTTCGTCCTTTCGCGGCAGCTCAACTTCGAGACGATCCACGCTCACGAGGTCGTGGCCGAGCGCTACGGGACGGTCGGCGAGCTGCGGGCAGAACTGCAGGGCGCCGGCCACGGCCCGGCCACGCACACGGTCCTCAGGGACTGGCTGCGGG
>JAICLM010000194.1 GCA_025927435.1 Thermoleophilia bacterium
GCTGAACATTCCCGAGGAGCTGCGCGGCGACCCGCGGGTCGTCCATTCGTACGAGCCGCACGACTACGCCGCCACGGTCACCGTCGTCGGGGCGGGCCTCGCCGCCGCGACCGAATGGCTGAACGCGCTCGCCGCGGGCGCTGAGGTCGTCTCGGTGCGCCGCCGTGAGCCGGCACGGCGCCCGCTCAACGTCCCGCGCCACTACTTCTCCCGCCGCGGTCTCGCCGAATACCACCGGCTCGCTACGCGCGAGCGGGTCGAGCGGCTGCGCTCGCTGACGGCGCCCTCGTATCCGGCGGGCTCCCGGTGGGACGAGCCGCTGCAGCGCGCCTCCCGCGAGGGGCGCTTCCGCGTGGAGCAGTCCCTGAACGGGAGCGCGCAGGTGATCTGCGCGACGGGGTTCAAGCGCGGCTTCCGGCACGATCCGCTGCTCGCGCGGCTCGTGGCCGAGCACGACCTCGAGACGGCGGACACGTGGCTCGTGCTCGATCCCGACTCGACGGTGCCCGCGCTCAGCGAGGGGAGGCGGACGCTCGCCGTCGCGGGTGCGCCGGCGCAATGGGCGTTCCCGGCGGCCGATACGCTCGCCGGCGCGCGGTACGCGGCCCATCGGTTCCTGCAACGGGTGAAGGCATGTCCTACACGCTGAGGGGACGCCTGGAGACGCGGCTTGCGGCGCTCGTGCCGGTACTGCTCGGGGCGTGCGTGCTCGCAGGTGTGTTGCATCACTGGTGGCCGGTGGAGCTCGTCGGGCTGATGGCCGCCGTCGGGCTCTTCCTCGACCTCGAGGTCTGGCATCGGCTGCTGCCCTACCAGCCCGCCTGGGCGATGATCCCGCTCGGCGCAGCCGAGCTGGGCGTGCTCATGGCGATCGTCTACGGCTTCGGCCTCCAGGCGCCGCTGCTGCCCGCGCTCGCGCTCTTCGGCGCCGGCTGGCTGGCCGCGGTCGTCCTCTCCCAGGCCGGCTTTCCGCTGCTGCGGCTCGGCTACGCGGAGGACGGCGGCGAGCTCGGGAGCGTGGGCGCCGTGGCGGCCGTCGGCATCGTGCTCGCTTTCGCGGGCTCCGCGGCCACCTACGTGGTACGCCTGCCGCCCGTCGTCCACCTGAGCGTGGGCGTCCACCAGGGCCCGATCGTGATCGACCGTCGCGAGGTGCTGCAGGGCGAGCCGGGCGCCGTCGTCCGCGGCGGGATCGTCGTTGCGCACGACGACGTGCAGATCCGGAACGTGACGGTCGTCGGGGGCGAGAACGGGATCGCCGTCGACGGGGTGCGCGGGACGGTGATCGACGGGGTGACCGTGCAGGGCGCGAAGCTCGACGGCATCCACGTCCGACTCGCCGGGGTCGTCATCCGCAACTGCACCGTCGACATGCTGGGCAACCGCCTCGGTCAGGGGATCGACATCTCCTTCAACATGGACAAAGGGATGAGCATGGTCGAGGGCTGCACCGTCGTCGGCGGGCAGCAGGGGATCACGACCCACTCCTCGGCCACCGACATCATGGGCAACCGGGTCAGCCGCACCACCGGACAGGCGATCTCCGTGGACGAGATGTCGATGGGGATGGCGTCGCACAACTCGGTCCGAGGCGCGCTCGGAGTCGGGCTGTACTGCGGCGACCGCTCGATGTGCATGTTCGACCACAACTCGGTGATCGGGACACGGGCCGACACCGCCTCGGGCCTCCGAAACCGGCGCGGCCTCGCGGTGCTCGCCGACTTTCAGTCGGAGGCCGACCTCTGGCAGAACAAGCTCGTGGCCAACGCCGTCGGCGTGGACGCGACCGCAAACGCGATCCTCAGAAAGACGTCGCGGCCCGGCTGGTGAGCGGCGACTACAACTACGAGCGCTTCGACGCCTACGTCTCCAGCGGCGAGGACGAGCGGGAGTTCGGGGCATTCCCGGACCTGCTCCATGCGGGGGAACGAGCGCCGGACGGGGAACTTCTCCTGCTCGACGGCGAGCGCGTCCGGCTGTCGGAGCTGTGGCGCCGGAACGGCGTCGTGCTCGAGTTCGGTTCCTTCACCTGACCGTACTGCGCAGCAGAGGGTCCTCTGCTCGACCAGCTTCAAGCGTTGCACCCCGGCTACGGCTGGTACTTCCTCTACACGCGCGAGGCGCACCCGGGCGAGCACCTGACCGCGCACGGCGGCTTCGAGGAGAAGCTCGCCGCGGCGCGGCGGCTCCGGGACGAGATCGGCATCACCCGGCCGATCCTCGTCGACGACGTCGAGGGCACCGTGCACCGCGCCTACGGCCTGCTGCCGAACATGTCCTGGGTGCTCGACCGCGGCGGGACGATCGCCTACAAGGCGATGTGGACCTCTGCCGCGCACGTCGGCGAGTTCCTCGAGCAGCGGGAGGCCGCTCCGGCCGGGCCGGCGTCCTCGACCTTCTACGCCGAGCTGCTCGCGCCGATCGCGCGCGACCGCCCCGCCTTCCAGCGCGGCCTCGAGCGCAACGGGCCGCGCGCGGTCACCGAGTTCGCGCGCGCCGAGGAGATCTGGGCCGAGCGGGCGCGCGCAGCCCGGCACTCCTCCTAGGGCGTTTCCTCACCGCCGCCGCCCTACTCGGTCTGCGTCGGCTCCTTGGGAGTCGGCGCTGCCGCGTGCTCGAACCGTTCCGAGACGAGGTTCAGCACGCGCATCCCGTGCACGAAGACGACCGCGCCGCCGAGCCACCCGCCCGTCGTCAGCAGCACGAAGCCGACGAGCGTGAGCGCGTAGGCGCCGCCGCCCACGGTGCCCTGTGTGTAGCCGTCATGGCCGACGAGGACGGCGGCGAGGAACGCGCCGGTCGCGGCGAGCATCGCGCACAGGTGGGCAGTTGCGGTCTTCCAGAGCTCGCTGCCCCACTCGATCTCGATCCAGTCGATGAAACCCGTGGTCGCCGTGAGCGCAGTCGAGCAGAGCCCGACGACCAACGCGATCCACCAGGCGTAGGACGCGTTGCGCTCCACGAGGCCCGTCACGTCGAGGAACCCGGCGACCGTGGCGAACGTGTAGGTGCCGATCGTGACGTCCGTCAGCGGCGGATGGAGGGGATGCCCGGGCAGGCCCCTGACGAGGTACGAGAGCTTCACGTCAGCCGACGCCGAGTGCTGTCAGCAGCACGAGCACCAGCGTCGTCGCGGCAAGGACACCGTGCAGGCCGACGACCGCCACGGGGAAGTGCTGCTCGGCCGGCGTGTTCGCCTCGGTTTGGGCGCGCTGCTGGCGCCGCTGCAGCCAGATCGCGAACATCGTGAATCCGAGCACCGCCACCACGAGCAGCGCGGCGAAGGCGATCCAGGCGAGCGTGTCGCTGTCGTTCGCGACGTAGACGATCCAGAGCACGAGGCCGGTGGCCGCGAGCAGGAAGTGGCTCATGATCAGCGGCGGCCGGATCCGGTTGCCGCTCGCCGCCTGCTGCCGCATGCCCCCGCGGGCCAGCCAGATCGAGAGCAGCACGAAGCCGCCGCCGGCGGTGAGCAACCAGGTGATCAGTGCGGCCCACTTCATCGAAGCTCCGGCTCCGTGCTTAACCCGTCACCGATCCTGTAAACACCGCTCGCCTCCCTCAGCCGCGGCGGCGGCCGACGAGGCGCGCCCCGACTGCGCGCAGTCGGCCCCGGGCGATCGCCTCTTCCTCGACCGCTCGCAGGGAGTCGCCGAGGTTCCAGCGGTGGAGCCAGGCGCCGCGCACCGGCGGGCCGAGCTCGAAGTACGGCTCGAGCTCCGCGACGATCCGCTCCAGAGGATGCAGGTGCTCGCGGTGATCCGCGACGAGCTCCTCGGCCGTCTGCGGTTGCTCCTCGCCGAGCGCTCTGCGCTGCTCGAGCCACCAGGCGGCTGCTCCGTGGTCGAAGGCTCCGGCATCGAACTCGTCGACGACGAGCGTCCCGCCCAGCTCGACCACCTCCGCGAGCTTGCGGCACGACTCCGCGAGCGGATCGACGTGGTGGAGGGAGACGACGGCGATCGCGGCGGCGAACGAGCCGGCGGGCTCCTCGAGGTCGGCGAGCGCGACGGTGCGGACATCCTCGCTCTCCGACCCGGGGTCGATCGCCACCACGTCGTAGCCCGTTGCGCGCAGCGCCCGAGCGAGGCGGCCCGCGCCGGCGCCCACCTCCAGCACGCGCGCGGGCGGCTCGGGCAGGTTCGCGCGGACGAAGGCCCTCAGGTCGACGGCCGTCACCGGTCCGCGTTCTCTCTACGCAGCCGGCGGAGGACCGGCCCGAGCGTCTGGCCCCCGCGGAGCACCGGCTCGAACAGGTCGCCGTGGCGCTCCACCCGTTGCAATGCCTCGCGCCGGCCGAAGTCGCGTGGGCGCACCTGCTCGCCGAGCTCCTCCCAGCGCAGGGGCGTGGACACCGGCGCGCCCGGCTTCGGCCGCACGGAGTAGGCGGACGCGATCGTCTTCCCGTGCCCGTTCTGGCGGTGGTCGACCAGAACGCCGCGGCGCTTCTTCTTCAAC
>JAICLM010000105.1 GCA_025927435.1 Thermoleophilia bacterium
ATCGGCTCGGCCTGGCGTGCAGCCGGCCGGTAGCGCAGGCAGTAGTTCGGGGCGCAGAGGTGCGAGCCGCCCTTGATCACTTTGCGCGGGAACCGCTCGTCGGCGGTAGTGGGCGCGCAGCAGGGTGCCTTCGGCGGCGGCGGCGTGTCGAACGCGTCTGCCGTCCATTCCCAGACGTTGCCGGCCGTGTCATAGAGGCCGAACCCGTTGGCGGGGAACCTCTCCACCGGGGAGGTGCCCTCGAAGCCGTCGGTGCGGAGGTTCTGCCACGGGAATTCGCCCTGCCAGGTGTTCGCCATCATGCGGCCCTTCGGCGCGAACTCCTCGCCCCAGGTGTAGGTCGCGCCGTCGAGGCCCCCGCGGGCTGCGAACTCCCATTCGGCCTCGGTCGGGAGCGACTTCCCCGCCCACGTCGCGTACGCCTCCGCGTCCGCGAACGCGACGTGCGTCACGGGATGGTGCTCGCGGCCGCCGACGTGGCTGCCGGGGCCCTCGGGGTGGCGCCAATCAGCCTCCGGCGTCCAGTGCCACCAGTTGCGGATGTCACGCAGGTCGACCGGCCCCCTTGTCTTGCGGAAGACGAGCGAGCCGGGCACGAGCAAGTCCGGCGGCGCACCGGGATAGTCCTCCGCGACCGGTGCGTGCTCGGCCCACGTCACGTGACCGGTCTCCTTCACGAATCGCCTGAACTCGGCCACGGTGACGGGATGCCGGTCGATCCAGAATGCCCCGACCGAGATTTCGCGCACGGGGCGCTCCTCGGGATAGAAGCGATCGCAGCCCATGCGGAACGTGCCGCCTGGCAGATCGACCATGTTCTTCACCATGCGCGCCTCGACGGCCCCCAGCTTATTTGAGATCCTTGAGGGCAATGTCGGTCTCGGCAACCGAGATCGCAACCGGGGGCAGGGTTGCGGAAGGCGCGTGGTCACGCGTGGAGCGGCGTGAGCGAGCGCTGCGATTCCTCCTCGAGGTCGGCCTCCTGGCGGCGCTCTACTACGGCTCGGCGAAGCTCGGCTACGAGCTCGGCTTCTCCGGGCCGGTGGCGGCGATCGTCTGGCTGCCCGTGGGCGTCGGCATCGCCTACCTCTACCTGCGAGGGCTCGAGTTCTGGCCGGGAGTGCTGCTCGGAGACCTGCTTGCCAACGACTGGATGAGGCTTCCGGTCGGAACTGCGCTCGCCCAGACGGTGGGGAACGTGCTGGAAGTGCTCCTCGCCGCTTACCTCCTGCGGCGCGCGGCCAGGTCGGGGTACCTGCTCGGCCGGGTCGAAGGGCTCGTGCGCCTCTTGCCTCCCCTGGCGGTCGCGACGATGGTGAGCGCCACCATCGGGACGGTGGCATCGCGTGCCGGAGGTGTGATCGGCTGGGGAGCGTTCCTGACCGTGTGGCGCACGTGGTGGCTGGGCGACGCCTGCGGCGCCCTCGTCGTCGTGCCGTTGGCTCTTGCCTGGTGGCGGCCGTTTCGGAGGCTGTCCCGTCCGCGCCTCGCGGAGTTCGTCGCGATGCTGGCGGTGACCGGCGCACTGACCGGAATCGCCTTCTCGGCCCCCAAGGCGCTCGAGTATCTCGCTTTTCCGGGCCTGATCTGGGCGGCCCTCCGGTTCGGGCAGCGCGGCGCGACTCTTGCCCTTGCGCTCGTCACGGGGGTGGCGATCTGGAGCACGACGCACTCCGACGGCCCGTTCCACTTCAACTCCATCACGAACAGCATCCTCTCGACCCAGCTGTTCATCGCAGTCGCCACGGTTTCCGCGTTGTGCGTCGCCGCGATCGTCTCCGAGCGCGCTGGATTCGCCGCCGGCCTGGCGGAGTCGCGGACGGCGGGCCTGCGGGCGGCCGACAATGAGCGGCGTCGCATCGAGCGCGACCTCCACGACGGCGCGCAGCAGCGGCTCGTTGCGCTGCTCGTCCGCCTCCGGGTCGCCGAGGAGCAGCTCCCGCAGGAGCCGGGCCGCGCCGCCCAGGTGCTCGCCGATGCCGAGACCGAGTTGGGCATCGCGCTCGAGGAGCTCCGGGAACTGTCGCACGGCACCCATCCGACCGTGCTCACGGATCTGGGTCTCGCCACGGCCGTGCGCAGCGTTGCGGCCCGCTCGAGCCAGCGCATCCAGCTTGTGGAGCTTCCGACCGGGCCCGTCGACGCGGCGGCCGAGACGACTGCGTACTACGTGTTCCTCGAGGCGGTCACGAATGCGCAGAAGCATGCGCCACATGCGCTGGTCAGCGTCCGCGTCCATGCGGCGCCGCGCGCACTCACGATCGAGGTGAGCGACGATGGCCCTGGTGGTGCGACCGAGGCCTCCGGCAGCGGGCTCAGAGGCCTGCGCGAGCGCGTCGAAGCCGCGGGAGGAACGTTTCACCTGCTGAGCAGCGAGCGAGCTGGCACAAAGGTTGCGGCGGTTCTTCCACTGTGATTCGCGTACTCGTCGTCGACGACAGCGTTGCGTTTCTCGCAGCTGCGACCGAAGTGATCGTCGCCGCAGACGGCTTCGAGCTCGCAGGCGTCGCGCAATCCGGCAAGGAGGCCGTCGAGCTCGCACGCGTCAGCCGACCCGATCTCGCGTTGATCGACCTCAACATGCCGGGCATGGATGGGGAGGAGACGGCTGAGCGCCTGGCCGCGGAGAGCCCGGAGACGGCAACCGTGGTGATGACCGCGACGCTCGACCCGAGCGGGCGGTCGAACGGAGTGTTCGACAAGCGAAGGCTGTCGCCGGCGGCTCTCGCGGAGCTCTGGGAGCGAGCGCGAACACCGAACACGAAGTAGTCCCGCTTCAGTAGCGCTCGGGCGACCACACCACCACGTCCAGGCGGTGCGCGTAGTGGCAGATCGGCTCGCCCTCGAGCTCGACCGGCGCGATCCCGCGCTGCTCGACCTCTGCCTCCGCGGGCTGCAGCGGCCACGGCACGTGGTGGATCTCTGCCCGCAGCTCTCCGTCGCCGGCGTAGAGGCAATAGCGCTCGACGAGGAAATGCTCGAGCGTTGCACGCTTCGCCGTGGAGGGAATGCCGACGCCGTGGTAGCGCGCGTGAAACGACCCTCCGCCTTCGGTGTCGGCACGGAATGTGCCCTCGGCGGCTTGGATCTGCGCCCGGCGATAAGGGAGCCGGTATGTGCGCTGCGCCGCCGCGACGGCCGCACGGCTCGACGCGTCGAGGCTGAAGAACCAGATACCGGGCCGGTCGCCGGCGCGCACGTACGTGCGGCAGTTGAGCTCGTAGAAGCTCGACAGGAACGGCAGCGGCGGCGCGCCCCGCAGGCGGAGGCCGGTGACGCGGAACGGCGTGAGCCCGATCCAGGCCGAGCCGTCGTGCTGCTCGAGCTCCAGCCTCTGCGGCAGGTGCGGCCGCAGCAGGTCGTATGGCACGCGCCAGTGCGCGAACAGCAGGTCGTGCCATGTCTGCCCCATCGTCCACCGCCGGTCGGGGAGCGGATACGGCCGGTGCTCCGTCTCGGCGAGCGAGGCGGCCTGCGGCGCGGCGTCTTCGAGACCCTTCACACGCCGCTCGTCTCCGCCGCATGACCCGGGAAAACGGACTCGACGGCATCTGGGACGTCCAACGTACCGGCGGGGCTCTGCCGCCGATGCGCGGCATCGTGCGCAAGCGGATCGAGAACGGCCGCGGCTGGACGATCGCCCTCGGCGTCCGCCTCCCGTTCGTCGTCGACGGCCTGGCCCTGCGCTATCCGCTGGGCCTCGTGGACGAGCTCGTCCCGAGTGGTCCCGACGCATACGACGGCACCGCGCGCCTGTTCGGGCAGGTCGTGGGGACGTTCAAGCTGACCCGCGCCTGATCTCGTTCGTTTGGGATGACGCAGCGGCTCCGAGTCGCTGGCAGCGTGGGTCTCATGACTGACGTTGCCGTACCGGCGGCGCCGGCCGAGGAGTCGCGCGGCGACGGTCTGGTAGCGATCCTGCTCGCGATGGCGATGTTCGTGCTCGTCGTCGATACGTCGCTGATGAACGTCTCGATCTCGGCTGTCGTGCATGACCTCCACACGACGGCCAGCGGCGTCCAGTCTGCGATCGCCCTCGAGGCGCTCGTCTCGGCGGCGTTCATCCTGATCGGCAGCAAGATCGGCGACCTGTTCGGCCGCAAGCGCGCCTACACCCTCGGTCTGCTCGGCTACGCGATCGGCGCGCTCTCGATGGTGTTCTCCCAGAGCCTGCTGCCGATCGTCATCTGCTGGGCGATCATCGGCGGCCTCGGCGCCTCCATGCTGCTGCCCGCGATGCAGTCGCTGATCCACGGGAACTTCCAGGGCGCGGCGCAGCGCCGCACCTACGCCCTCGTCGGCGCGGCGGCCGCGATCGCCGCCGCCGTCGGGCCGCTCGTCGGCGGCTTCATCACGACCTATCTCTCGTGGCGGGTCGCGTTCGGCGGCGAGGTCGTGATCATCGCGATCGTTCTGCTCGGCCTCGGCCGAGTGCACGACGTGCCGTACACGGGCGAGCGCGGCGTCGACGTCGTCGGCGCAGTCCTCTCGGCCCTGGGCATGGGCGGCGTCGTGCTCGGGATCCTCGTCTGGGAGGAGGGCGGCGGCGCGGTCGGCGCGCTGATCGCGGTCGGCGTCGGCGGCCTCGGCTTCCTCGCGTGGTGGCTCAGGAAGCGGAAGCGCGAAGGGAAGCCGGCGCTGCTCGACGTCGCGCTGTTCGCATCCAGGTACTTCCGGCTCGGAATCACGGGCCAGACGCTCCAGCAGATCGCGCTCGGCGGGATGATGATCGCGCTCCCGATCTACCTCCAGATGGTGCTCGAGTACAGCGCCATGGGAGCGGGCCTCTCACTCGCGCCCCTTTCGCTCAGCATGTTCGCGGTCGCGCTGGTCGCGGGTCGCAAGGCCGGGCACCGCAGCCCGAGCAAGATCATCCGCGGCGGCTTCTTCCTGCTCGCAGCCGGAGTCGCGATCCTGATCCCGATCGTCCCGCATGCCCACTCCGGCTGGTGGCTGGTCGTCCCGCTGCTCATCGCCGGCAGCGGCCTCGGGCTGCTCGTCTCGCAGCTCAACAACTACACGCTGTCGCCGATCGAGGAGGAGCGCGTGAGCGAGGCGGCAGGCGTCAACTCGGCCGGCGGCTCGTTCGGGCTCTCGTTCGGGCTCGCCTTCGCGGGAGCGATCATGCTCGCCTCGCTTTCGCTGCTGTTCACCCACCACGCAAACTCGAGCGACGTGCTCTCCTCGCGGCAGGCGACACAGGTGTCCAAGGCGTTGGAGAAGAACGCCGAGGTGATGACGAACACGCACCTCGAGGCGCTCCTCCGTGGGAGGCCGCCCGCGGTGCAGGACGAGATCCTGCGCATCAACACGAAGGTGCGGCCGAGGTCGCTCCAGATCGCGCTGCTCGTCCCGCTCATCGCGGCCTTGCTCGGTCTCTTCAACGGCTTCCGCATGACGCGGCTGCCCGATCCGGAGCCGTCGGCGGCGGCCGAGGGAGTGCTCGGCGGCTGAGCCTAGGTCGACGCCGTGAAGAACGGCTTGGTCGTGGGCTGCTTGGATCCGCCGGCCGGCTCGACCGTCACGGCCACCACGCCGTGCTGCGGCACCGTGCCTCGGAGACGCAGCGTCGTGTCCGTGCCTCCGGTGAAAAGGCCGGCGGGACGCGGCGAGCGTCCTGGCGGGATCACCCACGCCTCGTAGGTCTTCCCGCTCCGGGTCGGGAGACCGGAGACGTGAAGCTCGGCCGTCCGGTCAGGGTGGATCATGAGCGTGAACGTGCGTGTCGAACTCGACTGGCTGAGGGAGACGCCCAGGCCGACCGCGATGCAGGCCGCCGCGGCCGCGGCCACCGCGAGCCCGCGCGCGACCCAGCGCCGCCGTAGGAGCGGGGCGACGTTCGTGCGCTCTGCCGCCGCTGCCTCGAGGATCGACTCGCGCAGCCGTGCCGGCGGGGCCGGCGCGACCGCGCCGAAGGCGAGAGCCGCCGCACTCTGGTTGAGCTCGGCGAGCCGTTCGCGGCACTCCTCGCACTGGCTCAGGTGACGCTCGTAGGCCTCGGTCTCGTCCGGGTCGAGCGCGTCGAGCGCGTAGGCGGCAGTCAGGTCGTGGGGGTCCATGAGGTCTCCGTTCCCGGCTCCCCGAGCAGCTCGCGCATGCGCGACAGCCCCCCGAACATCCGGCTTTTGATGGTACCGAGTGGCTGGCCGAGCCTCTCGGCGAGCTCCGACTGGCTGAAGCCTCCGTAGTACGCGAGCTCGAGCGCCTCCCGCTGGGCGTCGGGAAGGTGGCGCAGCGCGGCCTGCACCCGCTCGCGCTGCAGGCGGAGGAACGCGTCCTCGTCCACGCCTTCGATCGACGGCTCGGCGGCGCGGTCGAGCGAGTCGGCACGCCGCCTCTGCTCGCGCCGGACGGCGTCCACCGCCCGCCGGTGCACGAGCGTGAGGATCCACGTGCTCGCCTTGCCGCGCTCGGGCATGAAGCGTGCGGCCGTGCGCCAGATCGTGAGGAACGCCTCCTGCACGGCGTCCTCGGCGAGCGCCTCGTCGCGCAGCACGCGGAGGGCAAGCCCGTACGCCGTGCGGCCGTAGCGGTCGTACAGCTCCGCGAGCGCCGATTGCTCGGACCTAGCGGCCAGGGCGACGAGCGCTTCGTCGGAGAGGTGGGCGAGCTGCCGGTTCACAGCCTCCGATATTCGCCCGCCGCGCGTGCCCGGTTCAAGCGATCGAACCGGTCCGGCCGTTCGGGCGAATCAGCGCCGACCGCATTCACCACGGCGGCAAGGGCCGCCGGGAAGGAGAGGGCAATGGAACGCCTGAGTAGGCGCTCATTCGTCAAGATCGCCGGCGCGGCCACCGGCGCAGCGGCACTCGCCTCGGCGCCCCCGATCGCGCGCGCTGCGCTGGGTGAGGAGGAGGCTCAGCCGGCCGAGGCCACGGCCGGCGTGCCGGAGGAGCCGGTCGTCGCTTACGTCCGCGACGCCCGGCGGGGCGAGGTGACCGTGACCTCCGGCACCGCCGAGCACACGTATCGCGACCGCGTTCTCGTGCAGCGCCTGCTGCGCGCGTCCGGCAGGAAGGGAGTGAGCTAGATGTCCTCCCACCGCGAAGCTCCGGCGATCAGCCAGGACCCGGTCGCCGACAACGCCGACACCTACGCGTTCGTCAGCCCGGACGACCCGACGACCGTCACCATCATCACCAACTACGTGCCCCTCGAGGGCCCGCCC
>JAICLM010000056.1 GCA_025927435.1 Thermoleophilia bacterium
ACTTCCTCGAGCCGCCGCCACGGCGAGATCCGCGCCTCCCACAGCGCCTCGGCCTTCCACAGGTTCCCGATCCCGGAAACGAGCCGCTGGTCGAGGAGCGCGTCGCCGATCTCGCGCTGCGGATCGGAGCGGATCCGCGCGAGCATCGTCTCGTAGTCGGGCGGCTCGCCGAGGATGTCCGGGCCGAGCCGCGGTGCGCCGAGGGCACCGACGAGCTCGAGCACGGAGCCGTTCCAGAGCACCGCCTCGTGCTCGGCGCCGCGCAGCACGAGCCATGGCTTCCCGACCCGCGCCGCGCCCCGCCGCTCGACGCGCCAGCGGCCCTTCATGCGCAGGTGGCTGCGCAGGACGAGGCCGCCCTCGAAGTGGAGCAGGAGATTCTTCCCCACCGCCTCCACCTGCTCGAGGCGCCGTCCGTCGAGCCGCTCGGCCAGGCCCTTCACCGCGGCGCGCGGATGCGGCGTCTCGACCTCGACGCGCTCGCCGACGAGAACCTGCAGCCGCCGGGCGGCGCGGTGGAGCGAATCCCCTTCAGGCATGCGGGGAAGCCTACGATTGAGCCGTGCCGAAGCCCTTCATCGGAGTTCGCTGGTGGCTGGGAGTCGCGTTCGCCGTCGTCGCAGCGACGTCGACCGCGATCGTCGTGTCCCAGTTCTCGGACCGCTCGGAGAACGCCTTCCGCGGTCACGCCGAGGACGTCGCGCTCCACGACGCGCAGGCGGCGGCGCGGCAGAACGTCACGCCGGCGACCCTCGACCGGGTGGCCCGCAAGCTGCAGGGGAACCCGACGCTGCGCCTCTACGCTCCGGCGGACGCCCCGGCCGGCGTCACGTCACTCGTGCACGATGCCGTCAGCGCCGCAGGCGCGGGCAACAACTTCGTCAAGGGGAGCTCCGACGGAGGGACATACGTGGCCGCGATCCCCTACCACGGCCAGGTGCTCGTCGCGACCAGCCACCAGTCGGACACGGCCGAGGCGATCGACACGGTCAACGGCGAGGCCCTCCGCGCGGGTGTCATCGCGGGCGTGATCGGCGTGATCGTCGGCCTCTTGTTCGCGCAGCTGATCGCGTTGCGTCTGCGCCGGATCGGCAACGCCGTGGAGGCGATCGCCCACGGCGACTTCGAGTCGCCGCTGAGGTACCACTTCCGCGACGAGTTCGGCCTGCTGATCCAGAGCTTCGACCGGATGCGCCGCCAGCTGCGGCGCTCGTTCCGCCGCCTCGAGGCCGAGCGCGACCGACTCCGGCTCCTGCTCGAGCGGCTACAGGAGGGAGTACTCACCATCGACCAGGATCTCGTCGTCCACTTCGCGAACACCGAGGCCCGCCGGATCCTCGGCGGGCGCCTGCGGGAGGGAGACGCCTTGCCGGAACCGTGGCGGGGCTTCGGGCTCCGCGATTTCGCGCAGGGCCTCTTCGGCGAGCGGGCTTCGGTCACGCAGGTCCACGTGGCGCCCGACGAGCAGCATGCGTACGGGCTCGTGGGCATCCCGTCCCAGCCCGACACCGACTGGGCGCTGCTGGTGGTGGACGACCTGACCGAGCAGGAGCGTCGCGAGCTTGCCGAGCGTGAGTTCGTCTCGAACGCCGCGCACGAGTTGCGCACGCCCCTCACGACGATCATCGGCGCGGTGGAGGTTTTGCAGGCGGGCGCCAAGGAGGATCCCGCCGAGCGCGACCGCTTCCTCGCCCACATCGAGCGTGAGTCCGGCCGGCTGGCGCGGCTCGCCCGCGCGATGCTGACGCTGGCGCGCGCGCACTCCGGCCAGGAGCCGCCGCGCCTCGAGCCGGTCGAGCTCGCCCCGCTGCTGCGCGAGGTCGCGGCTGGGCTCCACCCGCACGCCGGTGTCGTGGTCGACGTCGAGGTCGCCGACGGCCTCGCGGCCCAGGCGAACCGCGATTTGCTCGAGCAGGCGCTCCGCAACCTCGGCGAGAACGCCGCGAAGCACACGGCCCGCGGCTCGGTCGCGCTCCGCGCGTACGGCGACGGGAACACGGTCACCGTCGAGGTGGAGGACTCGGGCCCGGGGATCAGCCCGGAGGTGCAGCGCCACGTCTTCGACCGCTTCTACCGCGGCGAGCGGGACGCGCACGGCTTCGGTCTCGGGCTCGCGATCGTGCGCGAGTCGGTGCGCACTCTGGGCGCGCGCATCGAGCTCGATTCCTCCCCCGGCCACGGCACCGTCTTTCGGATCCACCTCACGCCGGCCCGCGTACGGCAGGAGGTGCCGGCCGCTTGAGCATCACGAACGGGGACGGCGAGCGGATCCTGCTCGTCGACGACGACGCGGGAGTGCGTGACGTCGTCGCCTTCACGCTGCGGCGGGAGGGCTACGAGGTGGACGAGGAGCGAGACGGGCCGTCGGCGCTCGAGTCCGGCCGCTCGGGCCGGTATGCGCTCGTGGTGCTCGACGTGATGCTGCCGGGCCTCTCCGGAGTCGAGGTCTGTCGCGCGCTGCGGTCGGAGAGCGACGTCCCGATCCTGATGCTGACCGCACGTGACGCGGAGTCCGACCGCGTGCTCGGGCTCGAGCTCGGTGCCGACGACTACGTGACGAAGCCGTTTTCGAGCGCCGAGCTGCTGAGCCGCGTGCGCGCGATCCTGCGCCGCCGCGAGCTCGACCGCGCGACAGGCGGCGCGACGGTGCGCAAGCTCGGGGGGCTTCAGATAGACCTCGGCCGCCACGAAGTTCTGGTGGACGGTGAGCGCGTCCACCTGACGCTCTCGGAGTTCAAGGTGCTCTCGCTCCTCGCCGAGCAGTCGGAGGAGGTCGTCTCGCGGCGAGAGCTCATGCAGCACCTCTGGGCGAGCGAGCACGTCGGCGACGAGCACGCCTGCGAGGTGCACATCTCGAACCTGCGCCGGAAGATCGAACGCGACCCGACCCAGCCGGAGCGGCTCGTCACGGTCCGCGGCTCGGGCTACAAGCTCGTCGCGGCATGAATCTCCACGACTCGCCGCTCTGCGAGCTGTTCGGGATCGAGCTCGCGATCGTCCAGGCGCCGATGGCGAACAACGCCCCGCCGGCGCTGGCGGCGGCGGTCTCCGAGGCCGGAGCGCTCGGCTCGGTCGCGGGCGCAACGCTATCGCGGGACGAGCTGCGCGCCGCGATCCGCGAGGTGCGGGCCGCGACCGACCGGCCCTTCGCGGTCAACGTCTTCGCCCCGCCGTACCTGGAAGACGAGACGCTCGAGGTCGTGCTCGACGAGCGCCCGCGCGTGTGCAGCTTCAGCTTCGGGGTCCTCGATCCGGCACCGCTCTGCGAGGCGGGGATCCTCACGCTCGGGACGGCGACGACCGACGAGGAGGCGCGGGCGCTCGAGCAGGCGGGAGTGGACGCCCTCGTCGCACAGGGAGCCGAGGCGGGCGGCCATCGCGGCTCCTTCCTCGACGGCTTCCCGCTCGTGCCGCTCGCCGACCTCGTCGCCGCCTGCGTCGATGCGGTCTCGATTCCGGTCGTCGCCGCCGGCGGGATCGTGGACGGAGCCCGCATCGCCGAAATGCTTGGGCTCGGGGCGGCCGGCGTCTCGCTCGGCACCGCCTTCCTCTTCACCCCCGAGGCCGAGCGCCCGCCCGAGCATCTGGAGGCCCTCCGCTCGTTCGGGACGGTCGTCACCGACGCGTACACGGGCCGGCCGATGCGCGCCGCGCGGACGCCCGTGCTCGAGGAGCTGATGGCAGGCCCGCCTCCGCTCCCGTTCCCCGAGCAGCGACGGGTGTCGGCGCAGAAGGGACCGCTGTTCATGGGCGGCACGAACGCCGCCGGATCACGCGAGCTGCCGGCAGCGGAGCTCGTCGCGCGGCTCGCCGCAGAGGCCGAAAAGGCCGGCGGCGATCGACGCTAGATTGACTGCGCGTAATTTCGTACTACGATTCGTCCACCATTTAGGTAGGACGATCTCAGGAACCAAGGGGGAACATTGCGGAACAAGAGGACTCAACTTCGGCTGTCCGTCGTCGCGGCGGCACTCGGCACTGCGGCGCTCGTTGCGGTGGCGCCGGCGGCGGCAAAGGGCCATCACGGCCACCACGGCAAGCATCATCACCATGGCCCGCGTCCGGTCTACGTCTCGCTGAACGGCTCGGCGAGCAACGCCGGCCATTCCTGCAAGCAGGCGAAGTACAGCTCGATCCAGGACGCCATCGAGGCAGCACCGGTCAAGGGCACCGTCGTCGTCTGCAAGGGCACGTATTCCGGCGGCGTGAACGTCGACCGGCGCGTGATCCTCGCCGGCAAGCCAGGTGCGACGATCGACGCGACCGGGGACTCGTACGGAATCGGCGTCAGCGCCTCCTACGCGACGGTCGTCGGGCTCACGGTGAAGAACGCGGGCCCACTCGACCCGGCGCACGGGCTGCTCGCAGACGGGATCGTGACGATCGCGTTCGGCCCGAACGGCCCCGTTGCCGCCGACCACGTCAAGATCATCAAGAACGTGGTGACCGGCAACCTCGGGTCAGGCGTCGACCTGAACAGCACCTCGCATTCGCTCGCGTTCGGAAACCGGGCGAACGCCAACGGCGTCGGCATCAACATCGCCGACGACCTCGGGAAGCCGGCGTCGAACAACAAGGTCGCGTTCAACGTCGCCAACAAGAACTTCGGCGGCTGCGGGATCGCCCTCGCCGACCACACCGGTGCCGGCGTCACCGACAACCTCGTCGCCTTCAACGTGGCGAACAACAACGGCCTCAGCACGCCGACCGCACCCGACGCGTCCGCGGGCAGCGGCGTCATCCTCGCGAGCCCGGTGCCGAACGCCGTCGTGACCGGGAACGAGATCCGTCTCAACAAGTTCTCGGGCAACGGCCACGCCGGCGTCGTCGTCCACGCCCATGCGCCGGGCGCGGACTTCAGCGGCACGGTCATCGCGAAGAACCTGATCGGGACGAACAACGTCCGCACCGACGAGAACGACCTGCAGACGACCGGGATCTATCTCGGCAGCCTCGCCTCGCAGTCGTTCACGGTCACCGGCAACCAGATCCACGACGACTACTACGGGATCTTCCTGTCGGGGCCGGTCACGATCACGAACAAGCACAACAAGTTCCACCACGTCACCCAGACGGTCGGCACCTTCCCGACCTTCTGAGCTGAACGGCCGGGGCCGGTGGGCGTGCGCCTGTCGGCCCCGGGTCTGCCCTCCACGGGTTCGGCCCCGTGGACGCTCGAGCAGCCGAAGCCCCGCCTGCGCCACGTACCCGCTGTGGTAGTGCGAAACAACGCACTACGAATCTCTCGCGCCCGGTAGCGCGTTGTCGGGTCAAGAGGATTCCTGCATGTGGGCGGGGGTCGGAAAGGAGAAACCGATGAAGCGATTCTTGATGCTGGTGGCCGTCGCGGTGGTCGCCTCGGCGATGTACGTGGCCGCGTCGCCGGCGAGTCAGCAGTCGAGGGGACCGACGGCGAAGCAGTACAGAGCCTTGAAGAGACAGGTAGCGAAGATGAACAAGATCCTCAAGACGGTCAAGCGTCAGGCGCAATATGCCCGCGACTATGTCCATGACTGTCTGAGGAGCACCGAGGCCGGCGCCGTGGCGGTCAGCGAGTTCGGCGACGCCGTGACTCACAAGTACGGATATCCGTACTTCGACGGAACGACCACTCACTACACGACGGCGCTCGACATCGATCCGAACCCGTCGTCGACCACCGCGATGTATCTGCAGAAGGTCTCCCTGGGCTGCGCGAACCGCTAGCCCCGAGACGCCGGATCGGTTGGGAGGGCGGTCGACGACGACCGCCCTCCGCCGCTCTTCACCCGACGCCGGCGGTCAACTCACGAGGCGGCCGCACAGCTCGCAGATGACCGCGTACTTCTTCACACCCCTGGAGCCACCGCGATCTGACGGCGCATTCGCAGGAGACCTTGATCACCCAGCCCAGGGGTACGCATGCGTCGGGTCGACGATCGTGCTGGGAGCGGCCCGTCAGGAGCGGAGCACGGCCCGGCGGGGGCCGGCCAGGAAGCCCGCCTCGACGAGCAGCGGCATCACGAGCGTCTCCGTCACCGGCTCGCCATCGAAGCGCTCGACCGCGAGGCGTTTCGCACCGCCGCGCTTGACGAAGCCGACGAGCGCGGCGAGCGCCGGCCGCAGCCAGTCCTCGTCCGGTTCCCGCAACGGGACGAGCGACCGGCCGCCGCGCTCGACGAAGAGCGCGGGCTCGCCGCCGAGCAGGACGACGTGCGCTCCCGCCACCCGGGCGGCGCGCGCGCCGGCGCGCTTCGGCCACGGGATGACGGCACCGTACGGCTGCGCGGGCGCGGCGGCCGCGAGCACGAGCGGTTCCGCTTCATCGTCCTCCCGCGGCCGTAGCTCCCTCAGCCGCTCGACGGCTCCGCCGAGCGCGAACTGGGCGCCGCCGAGCCCCTCGACGAAGTAGCCGCGCCGGCAGGAGCCGAGCGTCTCGAGCGCGCGCAACTCGCCGTACACGGCGCTGTAGCCGCCCGGAATCCCCTCGGCCCGCACGGAGTCGCGGGTCACGATGCCGTGCCGCTCGAGCAGCAGCTCGGCGAGTGCGCGACGGTCAGGCTCGCCTCCCGTGAAGAGCTCCGCCGCGAGCGACCAGCGTCCCTGGGTCGCCGTCGGCCGGTGCGCGCGGGCGCGGGAGAAGCGACGTGCTCGGCGATCCGGACGCGGCGGCTGATAGCGCCGCTCGGCGCGGAGCGGCGCCCAGGAGTCGTTCGTCGCCTCGCCGCTCCAGACGAGGTCCCACAGCGCCGGTAGCGCGGTCTCGGCATCGAGGCCGATAGCGCCGATCAGGCCGTCCCAGAAGAGCGCGCCGCCGGCGAGCGCTGCGCGGATCGCGTCGTGCGCCTCCCCTTCCGGCACCGGCGCGGCGGCGGGACGTCCCAGCAGCGGCGCGTCGTCGCGGAAGAAGACCGCCACCCGGTCGAGGCCTGCCCCGACCCAGACGAGCTCGCCGGACGCGCAGAGCTGGTCGAGCTGCTCCGCCCGATAGTCGGGCACGCGCCGCGGCAGCACCTCCGCCTCCCACAGCGCGACCGGCAGCGCGAGCGCCTGCAGTGGGATGAGCGCCTCGCGCAGCGACGCGCGGCGGCCGATCCCGTGCCAGCTCGGGAGGAAGCGGCCGAGCGCCGCCTGCTCCACCGGCTCGACCTCCCGCCGCAGTGCCGCGAGCGACGCGCGGCGCAGCCGCCGCAGGACGTCGGGATCGCACCACTCGCGCTCGGTGCCGCCGGGCCGGAGCTCGCCGCGGACGAGCTTCTCCTCGCGCTCGAGCTCGCGCAAAACCTCCTCGACCTCCACGCCGAACCAGGACGACGCCTCGGCCGTCGTGAACGGCCCGCGCCCACGCGCCCAGCGCGCCACCAGCGAGCGCAGCGCGTCCGATACCGGCTCGAGGAAGACGCCGGGCAGGCCGGACGGCGGGACGATGCCGAGCGCGTCGCGGTAGCGGCCCGCGTCCTCCACCGCAGCGAGCCGCTCCTCGCCGGCGATGCGCACGCGGATCGCGCGCCGCTCCGCCTCGAGGATCGCGGCATGCGCCTCGTCGAACTCCCCCGCTCGCAGGTCGCCCCGCAGGCGTAGCAGGTCCTGGAGCCGCTCGGGATCCTTCGGGAACGCCCGCAGAGAGGCCTCCACCTCGGCCAGCGCCGCCGGGTCGATCAGCTCGCGCAGCTCCTCCTGGCCGAGCAGCTCCCGCAGCAGGTCGCGGTCGAGCGAGAGTGCCTGCGCACGCCGCTCCGCCGGCGGCGTGTCGTCCTCGTACATGTAGGTGGCGATGTAGTCGAAGAGGAGCGAGGACGCGAACGGCGAGGCAGTAGCGGTCTCGACGTCGACGAGATCGAGCTCGCGCGCGCGCAGCCGTCCGAGCAGCCGCTTCAGCGCCGGGAGGTCGAACACGTCCTGCAGGCACTCCCGGTAGGTCTCGAGCACGATCGGGAAGCTCGCGTACTTGCGCGCGACCTGGAGCAGACCCTGTGCCTTGAGCCGCTGCTGCCAGAGCGGCGTCCGTTCGCCCGGCCGGCGGCGCGGGATGAGCAGCGCGCGCGCAGCGTTCTCGCGGAAGCGGGCGCCGAAGAGCGCCGTCTGCCCCACCTCGGCGAGCACGAGGTCCTCGAGCTCGCCGGGATCGAGCACGAACAGATCTGTCGCGGGCGGAGAATCGGCGTCCGGGAGATGGAACGCGATGCCGTCGTCCGACCAGATCGACTGCACCTCGAGGCCCAGCGACTCGCGCAGCCGGGCGCCGACCGCCATCGCCCACGGTGCGTGCACCCGCGCACCGAACGGCGTGAGGATGCAGACGCGCCAGTCGCCGATCTCGTCGCGGAACCGCTCCACCACGACGGTGCGGTCGGAGGGGAGCGCGCCCGTCGCTCGTTCCTGCTCGCGCAAGAAGGCCACGAGGTTGCGCTCGGCGCGCTCGTCGAGGTCCGGCACCTTCGGGTCGCGCGCCGCGAGCAGCTCGCGCGCGAACTTGCCGATCGCCTCGCCGAGCTCGTACGGGCGGCCGACGCCTTCGCCCTTCCAGAACGGCACCGCTCCGGGCACGCCGGGCGCCGGGGAGACGAGCACGCGGTCGCGGGTGATCTCCTCGATCCGCCACGACGAAGCGCCGAGCACGATCACCTGGCCGGCGCGCGCCTCGTAGACCATCTCCTCGTCGAGCTCCCCCACGCGCCCGCCCGTCTCCCCCGCGATGAAGACGCCGAACAGGCCGCGGTCCGGGATCGTGCCCGCGTTGGTGACGGCCAGCCGGCGCGCGCCGGGACGCCCGCGGAGCACGCCTGCGGTGCGGTCCCAGATGATGCGCGGGCGCAGCTCGGCGAACTCGTCCGACGGATAGCGGCCCGCGAGCATGTCGAGCACGTTCTCGAGCTGGGCGCGGGAAAGGTCAGCGAACGGATACGCGCGGCGGACGAGCTGGTGCAGTTCGGTCACCTCGATCTCCTCGTCTGCGCAGATCGCGACAACGTGCTGCGCGAGGACGTCGAGCGGGTTGCGCGGGATCTGGGTCTCCTCGATCGCTCCCTCTCGCATCCGCTGCGCGACGACCGCCGACTCGAGCAGGTCGGCGCGGAACTTCGGGAAGATCCGCCCGCGCGAGACCTCGCCGAGCGAGTGACCGGCGCGGCCGATCCGCTGCAGGCCGCGGGCCACCGACTTCGGCGACTCGACCTGGATCACGAGGTCGACGGCGCCCATGTCGATCCCGAGCTCGAGCGACGAGGTCGCGACGAGGCACGGGATGCGGCCGGCCTTCAGGTCTTCCTCGATCTGGGTGCGTTGCTCGCGCGCGAGGGAGCCGTGATGGGCGCGAGCTATTTCCTCCGCCGCGAGCTCGTTCAGCCGCAGCGCGAGCCGCTCAGCCAGCCGGCGGTTGTTGACGAAGACGATCGTCGAGCGGTGCGCACGGACGAGCTCCACCAGCGCCGGGTAGATCGAGGGCCAGATCGAGCGCACCTCGTAGCCCTCCTCCCGCGAGTCGCCCGGCTCACGCATGTCCTCGACCGGGACGACGACCTCGAGGTCGAGCTCCTTCGCCACGCCCGCGTCGACGAGCTCGATCGGCCGGGCACCGGAGACGAACTTGCCGATCTCCTCGAGCGGGCGCTGCGTCGCCGAGAGCCCGATCCGCTGCACCGGCTGCGCGGCGAGCTCCTCGAGCCGCTCGACCGAGAGCGCGAGATGGGCGCCTCGCTTCGTGCCCGCGACGGCGTGCACCTCGTCGAGGATCAGCGTCTCGACGCTGCGCAGCATCTCCCGCGCGCGCGACGTGAGCAGGAGGAATAGCGACTCCGGCGTGGTGATCAGGATGTCCGGCGGCTCGCGAAGCATCGCCGCGCGCTCCTTCTGCGGCGTGTCCCCCGTGCGCACCGCGACGTGAAGCTCCGACTGGAGGCCGGCGAGCGGGCCACGCAAATTCCGCTCGACGTCGTAGTTGAGCGCCTTGAGCGGCGAGACGTAGAGGACGCGCAAGCCGTGCCCCGGCGACGCGGCCGGGACGCCGCCAGAGGCGGCGTCGGTCTGCGGCCGGGCGCCGGCGCCTTCGCCGCTGGCGCTTCCAGCCGTGAGCCGGTCGATGGCGGAGAGGAACGCCGCGAGCGTCTTCCCCGAGCCGGTCGGTGCCTGGATCAGGACGTGGCTGCCACCTGCGATCGCCGGCCAGCCCTTCTCCTGGGCGGGGGTCGGCGCGGCGAAGTTCCGCTCGAACCAGGCACGCGTCTCGGGGCGGAAGAGCTCGAGCGACTCCATGAGAGCAGGGTAACTTCCGGCCCGTGACCTACTCGATCATCGGACGGGACGAGGCGACGGGCGAGCTGGGCGTCGCCGTCCAGTCGCGCGCGTTCGGCGTCGGGCTCTGCGCGTGGGCGCGGCCGGGGGTCGGTGCGATCGCGACCCAGGCGTTCACCGAGCGGAGCTACGGTCCACTCGGGCTCGACCTGCTCGCCGCCGACGAGTCCCCGGCGGACGCGCTCGCGCAACTCCTCAGGGTGGACGAGCAGCGCGACTTCCGCCAGGTCGCCTTCCTCGCCGCCGACGGCCGGACAGCCGCCCACACCGGCGCGGCGTGTGTCCCCGACTGCGGCCACATCGCCCGCGAAGGCGTCTCCGCCCAGGGGAACATGCTCGCTTCCCCAGCAGTCTGGCACGCCGCTGCCGACACGTTCGCCGACGCGGAGGGCACGCTCGCCGAGCGGCTGCTGGCTGCACTCGACGCCGCCGAGGAAGCAGGCGGCGACTTCCGCGGGCGCGAGGCGGCGGTGCTGCTCGTCGTCTCTGGCGATCCCGAGCAGAAACCGTGGGAGCCGGTCATCGACCTCCGCGTCGACAATCACGCAGAGCCGCTGCGCGAGCTGCGCCGTCTGTATCGAATCGCCGCGGCGTATCGGCGGCGAGGCAACTTCGACGAGTCGACGAAGCTCGAGGAGGAGGTCGAGATCGCGCGCGCCGCCGGCCTG
>JAICLM010000229.1 GCA_025927435.1 Thermoleophilia bacterium
CGAAGACGAGGTCCCCCCACGAGAGCCAGGACGACTCGTTCTGCACGAGCTGCGGCGGCAGCGTGGGCAGCGTCCCGTTCGCCGGAAACGCGACGCGCTGCGGGCCGACGGCCCCCATGTGCAGGTACGCCGACGACGCGCCCGGCCCACCGTTGAAGACGAACGCGACCGGCCGCTTCCCGTCGCCGTCCTCGGCGACGTACGAGACGGAGAAGATCTCGGCGGAGGGCTTCTCCTTCTTGCGCAGGACGAGCCATTTCGCCGCTGCGGTGTAATCGAGCGGCTTCGCGCCGCCGGTCCAGCGCGCGGAGGTCTCCGCTCCGGCCGGCGGCTCGTGATCCGGCTTGGCAGCCTTGGTCTGCTCCTCGTCCGCCATCAGACCCTGGCCTCTTCGCGCTCCCGCTTGGTCTGCTCGATGATCTTCTGCGCGACGTGCGCCGGGACTTCCTCGTAGCGGAGGAAGTGCATCGAGTAGTCGCCGCGGCCGCCGGTCATCGAGGTCAGCGCCTGCGAGTACGTGAGGATCTCGGCCATGGGCACCTCGGCCTTGATCGTCGTCATGCCGCCGGCGGGCTCCATCCCCTGCAGGCGACCACGCCGCGAGTTGAGGTCGCCGTTCACGGCGCCGACGTTGTCGTCGGGCACCGTCACCTCGAGCTCCATGATCGGCTCGAGCAGCACGGGATCGGCCTGCTGGTAGGCCTCCTTGAAGGCCATCGAGCCGGCGATCTTGAAGGCCATCTCCGAGGAGTCGACGTTGTGCTCCATGCCGTCGACGAGCAGGACGCGGACACCCTGCACGGGTGCGCCGGCGAGCTCACCGTGCTCCATCGCCTCGCGGATGCCCTTGTCCACGGCCGGGCGGTAGCCCTGCGAGATGACGCCGCCGACGATCTTGTCGACGAACTCGTAGCCGAGCTCGCCGTCCTCGGCCGGCAGCGGCTCGAGCACGATCGCGCAGTCGCCGAACTGGCCGCGTCCGCCGGTCTGCTTCTTGTAGCGGTGCCGCGCGCGCGCCTCCTTGCGGATCGTCTCCTTGTACGGCACGCGCGGCGGGTGGAGCTCGACCTCGACGTGGAAGCGCGTGTTGAGCCGGTCGACCGCGACCTCCACCTGCATCTGGGACAGGCCGGAGAGGAGCTGCTCGCCGGTCTGCGGGTCGCGACGCAGGAGCAGCGTCGGATCCTCCTCGTGGAGGCGCCGGAGGCCGGTCGCCATCTTCTCCTCGTCGCCCTTCGCCTTCGGCGTGACCGCGAAGCTCATGACGGGCTCGGGGAAGTCGATGTGCGGCGGCTCGACGGCGACCTCGTGGTCGACGAGCACGTCGCCGGTGACGACGTCCTTGAGCTTCGCGACGGCGCCGAGGTCGCCGATGCCGAGTGCCTCGACCTGCTCGGAGTCCTTGCCCTGCATGAGGAGCACCTGGCCCAGCCGCTCCTTCGCGTGCGTACGCGGGTCGACCAGCGTCGTGTCGCCCGAGACAGGTCCGGCGAGGACGCGGAAGCAGCTGATGCGGCCCGTGAACGGGTCGGCGATCGTCTTGAAGACGAAGACGGCCTGCTTCGCGTCGCCGAACTCGATCGTCGTGCCCTTCTTGGCGGGCGAGGGAACGCCCTCGACGAGGAGGTCGAGGAGGGCCGTCGTGCCGAGGTTCTTCGACGCCACGCCGCACGCGACCGGGTAGAGCTCGTCGCGCGTCACCGCCTGCTTGAGCGCGTCCGCCACGGCCTCCGCCTCGAGCTCCTCGCCCTCGAGGTAGCGGCCCATGAGCTCCTCGTCGGTCTCGACGACCGCGTCGAGGAGCTTCTCGCGGTGCTCCTGCACGAGGTCGGCCATGGAGTCGGGGATCGGCTGCGGCCCGCCCTCGCGCCCGCCCGAGGGATCCGTGTACGCGCACATGTGGAGGAGGTCGACGATGCCCGTGAGCTCGTGCTCGCTGCCGATCGGGAGCTGGATCGCGACGCAGCGGTCGGAGAGCTGCTGCCGGGCAGCCTCGAGTACGCGGAAGAAGTCGGCCCGCTCGCGATCGAGCATGTTGACGAAGAGGACGCGCGAGAGCTCGAGGTCTTCGGCCCGCTTCCACACGCGCGAGGTGTTGACCTCGACGCCCATCACGCCGCTGAGGACGACGACCACTCCCTCGACGACCCGCAGAGCTGCGTAGGTGTCCGCCTGGAACCCCGCATCGCCGGGCGTGTCGACGAGGTTGATCTTGCGATCCTTCCACTCGAGGTGGCAGAGCGAGCCGGAGAGGGACATGCCCCGCTTCTGCTCGTGCTCGTCCCAGTCCGAGACCGTCGACCCCTGCTCGATCGTGCCGAGCCGGTTGATCTTCCCGGACTCGTACAGCAGCGCCTCGACGAGGGACGTCTTCCCGACCCCGCGGTGGCCGGCGACGGCGATGTTCCGGATCTTCGTGGGCTCGGTGGCAGGCATGGCGGGACGTCTCCTCCTCGGTCGCTTCGAGCCGCATCGTATCCCTGCCGGGGAGGCGGATCGCCGCTACAGAGCGGCGGGCGCGCCGGCCGACGCAATGTGCGCCTTGAGCCGGAGGATCGCCTTCGTGTGGAGCTGCGAGACGCGCGACTCGGTGACACCGAGCACCTCGCCGATCTCGCGCAGGGTCAGCTCCTCGTAGTAGTAGAGGGTGACCACGAGCTTTTCGCGCTCGGGTAGCCGCGCGATCGCGTCGGCGAGCGCCTCCTTCTGCTCGGTCACCGAGAGCGTTCCCTGCGGGTCGGGGGCGCTCTCGTCCTCGATCGTGTCGATGAGAGCCACCTGGTCGCCGCCCGAGCCGGAGACGGTCCAGAGCTCGTCGAGCGCCGCAATCGAGGAGCGGGCGATCTCGCCGAGGCTCTCCTCGAGCTCTTCCTCGGTGATGCCGAGCTTCTTCGAGATCTCCTCGTCTGTCGGTGCGCGGCCGAGACGCGCCTCGAGCTCGCCGATGGCTCGCTCGATATGGCGCGCGCGGGCCCGCACGGAGCGCGGCACCCAGTCCATCGAGCGCAGCTCGTCGATGATCTGGCCCTTGATCCGGGCCATCGCGTAGGTCTCGAACTTCACGTCGCGCGCCGGGTCGTAGCGCTCGATCGCGCCGATCAGGCCGAGCAGGCCGTACGAGACGAGGTCGCCCTCGTCCACGTGCGCGGGCAACCCGGAGCCGAGGCGGCCGGCGACGTACTTCACGAGCGGCGCGTACGTGAGGATCAGGCGGTCGCGGATCTTCTGGTCGCCCGTCCTCCGGTAGTCGAGCCAGAGCTGCTGGGTCTCGTCGGCCCGCGTCGTCACGTCCGAGAGAATACGGCGTTTCCCGGCGGACTCCTCAGTGGCTCAACGCTTCCGGCTGCGGAAAGCGCTTGCCGAGAGCGTGGCGAGCCACGCCGCGACAGCAGCCGCGGCCACGCCGATCACCAATCGCCCGGCGTCGTCCGCGCCCGCGAATGCGTACCCGGCGACGGCCGCCAGGGCAGCCGCGAGCACGGCGAAGAGGATCCCGAGCGCGTGCCGCTGCACGCGTCGAGCTTATTCGGGCGGGAGTGACTCCTCGCG
>JAICLM010000065.1 GCA_025927435.1 Thermoleophilia bacterium
CGACTTCGCCGTCGGGCCGTCACGACCGCTCACGTATCTCGTGGGCAGGCTGACTCCGGTGCTCGAGGGGCTCCTCGTGATCCTCGTCGTGGCCGGCGTGGAGATGGGCGCGCTCCTCAAGCCCTCCACGGCGATCGGCGGGAGGGTCAGCCCTGCGTCGCTCGGGATCGTCGTCATCTGGCTCGTCGGCCTCTTCCTCATCAACCGGGCCGCCAAGGATCCACGCTGGAGCATCACGATGCCGGGCAGCCGGCCGGGTCGGCATCGGGCGGAGAAGCGGCAGGAGCAGGCGCATCCGTATGCGGGCGCGTCGACCGCTCGGGTCGCGCTGATCTTCGGCGCGGCGTGCGCGGTCACCCTCGCCGCCGGCGTCGCGCTCGAGGAGAGCGGCAACGAGCTGGCCAACCGGATGGGCATCAACGGCGTGATCTTCGGCGCGACGATCCTGGCCGGAGCGACGGCGTTGCCGGAGATCTCGTCCGGGATCGCGGCCGTACGGCTCGGCGATCACGCGCTGGCGATGGGCGACGTGTTCGGCGGCAACGCCTTCCAGGTCTGCCTCTTCCTCGTCGCGGATCTCGTCGCGGGCGCCCCCGTGCTCCCGTCGTCGGGAAACCTCAACGCGTGGCTCGCTGCCCTCGGCGTCGCACTGACCGCCGTCTACGGCTTCGGCGTGATCGCCCGACCCATGCACACGCGCTTCCGCCTGGGCCCGGACTCCCTCCTGGCGCTCGCCCTGTTCGGCCTCGGCATAGCCGGCCTCTTCGCCGTCCCCCACTGAACGGCCAGGTCTTTCCTAGTAACAGACTGTTACTAGGTGCCCCGCGAGCCCGCTCTCCTCCGCCGGCGGATCGTCCTCCCGGGCCCATGTCCGACTTAGTAACAGACTGTTACTTGGGAGCCGAGCCAGGGGTGGTGCTCGCGTCTCAGGTGGGCTGCCAGACCATGAGCGCGAGGATCGCAACGAGCATCAGCCCGCTCGCGTAGCTCGCCCCGAGGGGGAGACGCGCGCTGAGGAGCCCCCGCAGCTCCGGGCTCGGGGCGTCGCCCTCGGCCGCGAGCCGCGCCGCGAGATGACGTGCTTTCCGCGCCGTCCGGCCGCCGTACGCGCCGAACGCCATGCTCGCGACCCAGAGCCCCAGCGCGGCCTGGATCCACGCCGGCGAGAATCCGAATCCCGCATGCTGGGCGAGCGCGATCCCGAAGACCACGGTCAGCAGCGCTCCGAGCCCGACCAGCGCGGCGCCGACCGGAGCAAGGCGGAGCAGCGCATGGATCTCGCTCGGCCGCTCGCGGCGGATCGCGGCGTGCTGGAGCGTTCCCACCACCGCGGCTCCCGCGAAGAAGCTCACGGCGCCGAGCAGGTGGAAGAAGAGCAGGACGTGGGTCAGGGCCACGACAAACCTACGATAGGCGCGTGGAGACGACCGACCGGCACCTGCGGCTGCTGACCGAGACGATCGCCGCCGTCAACTCCACGCTCGACCTCGAAGAGGTGCTGCACCTCGTTGCCAACGAGGTGGCCGCGGCGCTCGAGGCCGACGCCTGCTTCGTATACCTCTACGACGACGCGGCGGGCGAGCTCGTCCTCCGCGCCACCCACGGCACGCCGCTCGACGAGATGACGCGCCGCCCTCGCCTACGTCCCGGCGAGGGGATCACCGGGACCGCGGCAGCCGAGCGCAAGCCGGTAGCGATCGCGGCGAACGCCGA
Source organism: Thermoleophilia bacterium (assembly GCA_025927435.1). Lineage (GTDB taxonomy): Bacteria > Actinomycetota > Thermoleophilia > Gaiellales > Gaiellaceae > Palsa-739. The sequence continues at coordinate 1,714 of JAICLM010000065.1, forward strand.
CCTCGACCCGCGCTGGAAGGAGTTCCCGAACCTGCCGGAGTCGGAGTACGAGTCCATCCTCGCCGTCCCGATCCTGGCGCGCGAGCAGCTGGCGGGCGCGCTCAACGTTCGCACCCGACAGCCGCGGGAGTTCCGCGCCGACGAGATCGGGCTGCTCCAGGCGATCGCGAGCCAGGTCGCGCAGTCGATCGTCCACGCGCAGCTCTACGCCGAGGCGCAGCGGCGGGTCGCCGAGCTCGAGGCGCTCGCCCGCATCTCCGAGGCAGTCTCGGAGTCCCTCTACCTCGAGGAATCGCTCGAGGCGATCGTCGAGACGACGATGGACGCGGTGGGCGCGACGGGAGCGGCGCTCGTGCTCGAGGACGGGAGGATCGCATGGCCCGAAGGCCGTGCGGGCGCCTACGCCGTGCGCACGCCGCTGCGCTGGAAGCGGAGGGAGATCGGCCAGCTCGTGGCCGATCGCGACACGCCGTTCACCGACGAGGAACGGGCACTGCTCGAGGCGATCGCCCACCATGCCGCCGTCGCGCTCGAGCACGGCCGCGCGGTAATGCGCGGCGTTCTCGCCCAGGAGATCCACCACCGCGTCAAGAACAACCTCCAGACCGTCGCCTCGCTCCTGCGACTGCAGGCGCGCGCCGAGGGCGTCGACCCGCGCGAGGCGCTCGAGCACTCCGTCAACCGGATCCTCGCGATCGCCGCCGTCCACGAGTCGCTCACCGAGCAGCGGGAGGAGGACGTCGAGCTCGCGGAGCTGATCGACCGGCTGCGGGCGACGCTCGTGCAGGGGCTCGGCGCCGGGCGCGACGTGCAGGCGCAACTCGAGCCCATATCCCTGGCGGGGAGCCGCGCAACGGCGCTCGCGCTCGTCTTCTCGGAGCTGCTCCAGAACGCGCTCGAGCACGGCGCGGGGACGGTGCGGATCGAGCTCGCGCGGCGCAACGGCGACGTCGTGCTCGCGATCGCCGACGAGGGAGCCGGCGCCGACGGCACGCCGAGCGGCACCGGCCTGTCGATCGTGCGCGCCTTGGTCGCCGACGAGTTGCAGGGCAGCTTCGCCTTCACGGGGGCGCGCGCCGAGGTGGTGTTCCCGGCATGAGAACGCGAGAGGTGCTCGTCGTCGTGCGGCGCGGGAACGAGTTCCTCGTCGTCCACCGCTCGCCGGAGAACGAGGCCTACTGGCACCAGATCGCGGGCGGCGTCGAAGACGGCGAGACATTCTCCGAAGCAGCAGTGCGCGAGCTGCGCGAGGAGACCGGCCTCGACGCCCGCATCGAGCCGCTCGACCGGCCGTTCCAGTACGAGAGCATTCGAGTCGAGACGTTCATCGTCGACGCGCCTCCGGATTGGGAGCCCACGCTCGACTGGGAGCACGACGAGTACCGCTGGCTGCCCCGCGAGCAAGCCGCCGAGCTCCTCTTCTGGCCCGAGCCCGCGGCCCTGTTGCGGAGCCTGCCGTGAGCGAGCTCTGGCACGTGAGCGAGGACCCGGCGATCGAGGTCTTCCACCCGCATCGCGACGAGCTGCACGCGCTCGACGAGCCGCTCGTCTGGGCCGTCGACTCCGTGTACTGGTGGCTCTACTGGTTCCCGCGGGACTGCCCGCGTGCGTGCTTCAACGCGGACGAGCACACCACACCGGAGGACGTCGAGCACTGGCTCGACGGCGACCGAGAGCGCCGCGTCGCGGTGATCGAGACGGGCTGGTTGGACCGGTTCCGCTCTGCCCGCGTCTTTGCGTATCGCTTTCCGCCCGAGAGCTTCGAGCCCTGGGACAAGTTCTTCGTCTCGCGCGAGACCGTCATCCCGACCAAGGTCGTCGAGCTCGGCGACCTGCTAGCCAGGCATGCAGGAGCGGGCAACGAGCTGCGGATCTCCCCGACCCTCTATCCCCTCTGGGACAGGGTGATCGAGTCGACGCTCGACTTCAGCGGCATCCGGCTGAGAAACGCGGTGCGGCGTTGAAGATCTTGATCGCCGAGGACGAGACGATCATCCGGCTCGACCTGCGCGCGCTGCTCGAGCACGCCGGGTTCGAGGTGTGCGCCGAGGCGAAGGACGGCGAGGAGGCGATCGATCTCGCGCGGTCGGAGCAACCGGATCTCGCCGTGCTCGACGTGAAGATGCCGAAGCTCGACGGGATCGAGGCGGCGCGACGCATCCTCGAGGAGCGGCCGATCCCGATCGTGATGCTGACCGCGTACGGCCACGACGAGCTCGTCTCACGCGCGGTGGAGGCCGGCGTCTTCGGCTACCTCGTGAAGCCGTTCCGCGAGCAGGACCTCCTGCCGGCGATCGCCGCCGCGCGCGCCAGGCACGACGAGCTGCAGGAAGTGCGGGCGGAGGCGGAGTCGCTGTCGGACGCGCTGGCCGCGCGGAAGGTGATCGAGCGCGCGAAGGGTCTCCTGATGGAGAAGGAGCAGCTGAGCGAGCAGGATGCGTTCGCGCGGCTGCGCAAGGCGAGCCAGGCGTCGGGCCGCCCGCTCAGGGTGATCGCCGAGGCGGTCGTCGCGACGCTCGCCGCAGACGAGTGAGCGAGAAGCACCAGAACGCTGCGCTCGTGCGGCGCGTTTTCTCCGCCTTCGGCAATGACGCGATGGCCGTCTCCGCCGCGTTCGCCCGCGACATCGTCTGGCGGGTGCCCGGCCACACGGTGATGAGCGGCGAGTATCGCGGCCGGCGCGACGTCGTCGACTTCCTGCGGCGTACCGGCCTCGAAACCGGCGGCACCTACCGCAGCCGGCTCCACACCGTCTTCGCCGACGACGACTGGGCCGTCGCGATCTACCGCGCGACCGGCAGCCGCAACGGGATCGACCTCGACGTCGACCAGGCGCTCGTGATCCGGATCGCCGGCGGCCTCTGGCAGGACGTCACGGCCGTCCCGCTCGACTCCGCCTTCGAGCGGTTCTGGGCCTAGGCGCCACTCCCGAGCGCCGTTCCGCAGTAGCGGCACTTGGTCGCCGCGACGGGCAGACCCTCGGACAGGCAAGCCGGACAGGTCTGCGCCGGAGGCGGATCGCCGAAGACCGTGACGCCTCGCCGCTTCTGCGTCGCGCGGTACGGGACGATGATCACGTAGTAGATGACGGCCATGAAGATCACGAAGTAGACGACCGCCGAGATGAACGCGCCGATGTTGACGAGCTGGCCGTTCACGTGGAAGCCGAGCCCGGTCGACCCTCCGCCGATGGCGTTCACGAGCGGCGTGATGATGTTGTCGGTGAACGCTCCGATCAGCGTGCTGAAGGCGAGCGCGATCACCAGCCCGACGGCGACGATCACGATGTCGCCCTGCAGCAGGAAGTTCTTGAAGCCTTGCAGCCAACCCATCGACGGCCGCTCGGAGCGTGCCTCCTCGGTCGTGGCAACCATCAGTGCCCTCCTCGCTCGGGGTTTCGACGCGAGAAATCTAGTAGGCCTAGTTCCCGAGGACCGTCGAGATCGGAACGGAGTGCGCCGGGGCCTGAACCTTCACCGGCTCGTTCCAGCGGCTCATACGCGCCACGCTGGTGCCCCGGACGCGGGCTGCGACGGCCTTCTCCTCGAAGGGCAACGGCGTTCCGCGAGCCGGGGCGTACACGGTCTCGGTGAGCCTGAGACCGGCCTGGCGAACGGTGCCGCGGACTCCCACAGACCGCTTGCCGTCGATCGTCGCCCGCACGACCCGGAGGTGGTTGCTCGGCAGGAGATCGCCGACGAAGGACGCGAACGTGGCATCAGCCGCCACGGCCGCATACGCGCCGCTCGACGACGGGATCGAGATCCACTCTCCGGCGTAACGCTTTGCTTGCGCCTGCGAGAACGGGAAGTAGTTGTGCAGCGTGAACGCGTTCCCTCGTATGTACCCCGACCCACCGACGATCCGCACCGTCGCGGGACCCGAGTGCCCGCCGCTCTTGACCGTGATTCGCTGGATGCCTTGGCCGGCGCCGACGTCGGCGACGATCCGGATGAAGTGACCGGCGGCCGAGCTCGTGCTTACGTAGTGGACGGAGTGGCGGGCAGACGCCGCTCGGAGCATCGCGGCGCGCAGCTGCTTCGGCGATCGGGTCACCGCGAGCGCGACAGCCGTGGTGACGATCGCCGCCGCCACGACGAGCATGAGAACCCCGATCCGGCCCACGGAATCAGCGTATCCCTCAATCCCTACGCCTGCGCCTGCTCGAAGAGCTGCTCCCAGCGCTGGAGGAGCGCGGTGAGGGCGTCGCGGCTGCGCTTGTGTGCGGCGAGCACGTCGACGTCCGTCCAGTCCTCCGCGAGCTTCTTCTCGAGCTCCGCCACCTCCGCCTCACGGACGGCGATCTCGGCCTCGATCCGCTCGAGCGCGGACGGGCGCCGCGCCTTCGGCTTCGCGGTCCGCGGCTTGGCCGCCGGCTTCGCCCGCTCGACCGGCGGCTCGGGCTTCGCGCGGGCCTCCCGCTCCTCACGTACGCGCAGGAGCTCGGCCCAGCCGCCGTCGTAGGCCCGCAACTCGCCGTCCTCGATCGCCAGCGTGCGCTCGGCGATCGCGTCGAGCAGCGCGCGGTCGTGGGAGACGAGCAGCACCGTCCCGGGGAACGCGTCGAGCGCGGCCTCGAGCGCCTCGCGGCTCTCCAGGTCGAGATGGTTCGTGGGCTCGTCGAGCACGAGGAAGTTCGCTCCCGAGGCGACGGTGACGGCCAGCGCGAGCCGCCGGCGCTCGCCGCCCGAGAGTACGGAGACCGGCTTCTCGTGCGCGTCCCAGCCCGAGAAGAGGAAGCGTCCGAGCAGGTTCTGCGCATCGGGACGGGACAGCCCCGTCATCGACTGCACGCACTGGAGGACGGAGCCGCGCGCCTCGAGCTCCATCTCCTGCTGCGAGAAGTAGCCGACCTGGACGCCGTGTCCGATCCGCACACCCTCTCCCCGGACGAGCCGCTCGAGCAGGGTCGTCTTGCCCGAGCCGTTGGGGCCGACGAGGGCCACGTGCTCGGCGCGCTCGACGGCGAACGTCGCATCGCGCAGAAGGACCCGCTCGCCGATCGCGACCTCGAGCCCGTCCGCCTGGACGACGGTGCGGCCGCTGCGTGCGGGCTTGAGGAATTCGAAGCCGAGACCGCGCGTCTTGCGCGAGAGGAGGGCGATCTGGTCGCTCTTGACCGCCTTCTCCTGCTGGAGCCGGTCGATGTGGGTGAGCTTTGCCTGCGCCTGCTTCGCCTTGCTCTTCTTGTAGCGGAACCGCTCCACGAAGCGCTCGAGCCGCGCGATGTCGGCCTGAACGCGCGCAACCTCCTTCTGCGCGTGCAGCATCCGCGCGGCCTTCTCGCGCCGCCAGGTGTGCCACGGGCCGGGGAAGAACGTCCCGCGCCCGGCCTCGAGCTCGAGCGTCGCCGTCGTCACCGCCTCGAGGAACCAGCGGTCGTGGGCGACGAGGATCACCGCCGCGTCGAGGGACGCGAGCTCGCGCTCGAGCCACTCGAGGTTCGCAACGTCGAGATGGTTGGTGGGCTCGTCGAGGAGAAGCAGGTCGGGGTCCCCGCCGAGCGCGCGGGCCAGGGAGGCGCGCGTCAGCTCACCGCCCGAAAAGGTGCGCAGCGGACGGTCGAGATCCTCCTCTGCGAAGCCGAGCCCGCGCACCACCGAGGCCGCGCGGTCGCGCCACGTGTAGCCGCCGGCGTGCTCGAGCCGCGCCTGCGCCTCGGCGTAGCGGTTCAGCGTGGCCTGCGCGTGGTCGCCCCCGGCCATCGCCTGCTCGAGGCGCCGCAGCTCCTCCTCCAGCGCAACGAGGTCACGCGCGCCCGCAAGCACGTACTCGCGCAGCGTGAGCTCCTGCTCGAGCGGCGGCCGCTGGTCGTGCAGCGCCACCCGCGTCCCCTTCGCGAACGCGAGCTCGCCGCCGTGCTTCTCGGTCCCGCCGGCGAGGATCCGCAGCAGCGTCGTCTTACCGGCGCCGTTCGGCCCTGAGAGCGCGACGCGATCCTTGCGCTCGACGGAGAACGAGACACCGTCGAAGAGAACGGAGCCCGCGAGTTCCTTGCGGAGGTTGGAGGCGATGACGACTGCCATGGCGGAGCCACTGTAGATTCGGCGCATGGCTGTGGCTACGTCGTGGGCCATCCAGGGGAGCTACTTCGAGTCGTGCAACTGCGACCCGATCTGCCCGTGCCGCCGCATCGACGGCGTGGCGGGTGGTCGCTCGACTCACGGCATCTGCATGGGCGTCCTGTCGTGGCTGATCGAGGAAGGCCGCGCGGGCGAAACCGACCTGTCAGGGCTGACGGTCGCGCTCGCGCTCCGCTACTCCGACGACGAGCCGGGCTCACCCTGGACGTGGATCCTCTATCTCGACGAGCGCGCAGACGAGGAGCAGCATGCGGCGCTGGAGGGGATCTTCACGGGCCGGCTCGACGGCGATGCCGAGACGCACTTTCCGTGGGCCTGGAAGGCGAGCGAACTGGTCGGCGTGCGACGAGCCGCGATCGAGCTCGAGCACACTCCCCGCCGGCAGCTGCTGCGCATCCGCGACCACGTGATCGTCCGGATCCGCAACCGCTATCACGGCCAGGAGGCCGTCACGTGCGTGATCCCCGGCCACGACCGCGACGGCGAGGAGCTCGTCGCCGAGGAGCTCCGAGTGAGCGACGGCCCGCTCAGCTTCGAGTACACCGGCACCTGCGGCTACGCCTCGACCTTCGCCTACTCCGGCTGATGACCGAGGAGCTGCGCGCGCTCGCGCAACGCGTCGCCGACGCGCTCCCACCCGAGGCGATCGAGATCGTCCTCACGGGCAGCGTCTCGCGCGGCATGGCGGACGACGTCTCGGACATCGAGATGCTCGTCGTCACCGAGGAGCCACTCTCCCTCGAGGACGCGTTCGAGCTCGCGCGGCTTGCCGGCCTGGAGCAGCGGGACAGCTGGGGCGATCCGACGACCCCGACGCGTCGCGTCTTCGGCTACCTCGACGGCCGGCCGGTGGAGACGATCTGGTGGTCGCGCGAACTCGCGGACGAGCGCTTCGCGACAGGTGGCTCAGCGGAGGCGCTGGCCAACGGCGTGGCGCTGCGAACGAGCGGCCTGCTCGAGCGGTGGCAGAAGCAACTCGCGGACTTCCCCGACGCGCTGGTCGCGGAGCGGGTGGAGGCGGCCGCCGAGCGGTGGGGAGGCTTTGCGCCCGAAGGCCTGCTGACAGTCGTCCGGCCGGACTGCGCGCTGGCCCGCATGGAGTGGCTGGTCGACTCGGCACAGCGCGTGCTCGCGATCGTCTTCGCGCTCAACCATGTCCACCCGCCGACGGCAAAGCGCCTTGCCGCGCGGGTCGAGCCGCTCGGGGTCAAGCCCGACCGCCTCGCGGAACGGATCGACGGGGCTCTGGCCGAGGTGGATCCCCGGCGCGCGCTCGCCGCCATGACCGAGCTCCAGCTCGACACCGTGCGCCTCGCGCCGAGCGGCCCCAACGTCGATCGCGCGCGGACGTGGCTCGCCGCGGGGCTTGACGTGCTGCGGGGATGAGCGTGCTCGCGCTCGATGTCGGTACGTCCTCGGTGCGGGCGCAGCGGTTCGACGAGCGCGGCGAAGCTGCCGGCGAACTGCACCGGGAGGAGTACGAGACCGACGATCCGGCCGAGGTCGCGGCGGCTGTCAGGATGGTGCTCGGTGGCGAGGAGCCGGACGCGACTTCGTGCTTCGCCCACAGCCTCCTCGCGGTCGACGAGGACTGGAAGCCGCTCACGCCGATCCTCGGCTGGCGTGACACCCGGAGTGCCGGGGCCGCCGAGTGGCTGTCCCGCAGGCTCGACGCCGAGGCGATTCACGCGCGCACCGGCGCCTTCCTCCACCCCTCCTTCTGGCCGGCCAAGCTCGCGTGGCTCGCCGAGACCGAGCCCGAGACCTTCCGTCAAGCGGCCCGGTTCGTCTCCTTCGCGGACTATCTCCACGGCGACGGCGAGACGAGTCTCGCGATGGCGTCGACAAGTGGGCTGCTGGATCTCACGACGTTCGACTGGGACGAGGAGCTGCTCGCGACGCTCGGGATCGACCGCGAGCGGCTCCCACGAACGGCGGATCAGCCGGTCTGGAGCGACGCCGCCTGCTCGAACGCCGGCGCCGGCTGCACCACAAGCCACCGCGCCGCGCTCATGGTCGGTACCTCGGGCGCGCTGCGTGTGCTCTACGAGAGCGAGCGCCCGCAGCCGAAGCCGGGCCTCTTCCTCTACCTCGTGGACG
>JAICLM010000161.1 GCA_025927435.1 Thermoleophilia bacterium
CCGCCTCCGCCGCTCCTCGGCGCGGTGGCGATCATCGGCTTCCCGAACGTCGGCAAGTCGACGCTCGTCAACCGGCTGACCGAGACGCGGGCGGCGGTCGTGCACGAGAGCCCGGGCGTGACGCGCGACCGAAAGGAGCTCGTCTGCGAGTGGACGGGCAGGCGCTTCGTGCTCGTCGACACGGGCGGTGTCGACATCGCTGATCCTGCGCCGATGACGCGCGCGATCGCGCAGCAGGCCCGCGAGGCGGTGGGCGAGGCGGATCTCGTCCTCTTCGTCGTCGACGCGCGGGCCGGCGTGACGCCCGGCGACGAGGAGGTCGCCCAGATCCTGCGCGAGGCGCACAAGCCGGTGCTCGTGCTCGCCAACAAGATCGACGACCCGACCCAGGAGCCGCTCGCGCTGGAACTGCACCGGCTCGGGCTCGGCGACCCGATCCCGATCTCGGGCCTGCACGGGACGGGGAGCGGCGACCTGCTCGACCGTGTCATCGAGGAGCTCGAACGGTTGGCGCCCGGGGGACGGCCCTCGCTGCCCGACGACGCGATCCGCGTGGCGATCCTCGGCCGGCCCAACGTCGGCAAGTCGAGCCTCGTCAACGCGCTCCTGGGTCGTGAGCGGCTGATCGTGAGCGAGATCCCGGGCACGACACGGGACGCCGTGGACACCGTGCTCGAGCGCCGCGACCGCACCTTCGTCCTCATCGACACGGCCGGCTTGCGGCGCAAGCGGCGGCACCGGCAGGGGATCGAGTACTACTCCGAGCTACGCGCGCTCGAGTCGGCGGAGCGGGCCGATGTCGCACTCGTCCTGATCGACTCGGCCGAGGGAATCGTGGAGCAGGACATCTCGGTCGCCGACGTCGCCCGACACGCCGACTGCTCGACGCTCGTCGTGCTCTCCAAGTGGGACGCGACGACGATCAACGTGGAGGACGCGCGTGGCGAGCTGCGCCGGCGCCTGCGCCAGCGACCGCCGTTCGTCGCCGTTTCCGCCCACACCGGACGCGGCCTCGAGCGTCTGCTCGACGGCGTCGCCGAGCTCTTCGACCGACACACCGCGCGGATCCCGACGGCGGAGCTCAACCGGGCGTTCGCGGAGCTGCGCGAGGCGCGGCAGCCGCCGAGCGGCCCGCGCGGCCGCAGGCTCAACCTCCTCTACGGCGCGCAGGTCCGCGTGCGCCCGCCGCGCTTCCGCGTCTTCGTCAACGACCCGGGGCTGGTCACGCGTGACTACGGCTACTGGGTCGAAAACCGGCTGCGCGAGCGCTTCGGCCTCGACGGCGTGCCGGTCTCGATCGACTTCGTGAAACGATCCTGACGATGCGGTTCCTCGTCGCGGGAGCGGGATCCTGGGGGACGGCGTTCACGCGCGTCCTGCTCGAGCGCGGCCAGGACGTCGTCCTCGCCTGCCGCTCGCGAGAGCAGGCGGAGGCGATCGCGGCGACCGGGTGGAATCCCCACTACCTGCAGGGCGTCGACCTCAGCGGGGCGGAGGCGGTGCCGCTGGCCGACGCGCCGGGAGACGTGGACGTCGTCGTCGTCGCGGTGCCGAGCAAGGCCTTCGCCGCGGTCGTCGACGGGCTGCCGGGGAACGCGCCGGTGCTGAGCCTCGCGAAGGGCCTCGACCCCGAGACCGGCGAGCGCCTGTCGACACGGGTTCGCGGGCGCTCGGTCGCCGTTCTCTCGGGGCCAAACATGGCGGAGGAGATCGCGGAGGGCCTGCCGACCGCGGCGGTGATCGCGAGCGAGGACGGCTTCCTCGCGGGTCAGCTCCAGCACGCGCTGAACTCGAGCCTCTTCCGCGCCTACGTCAATGCCGACCTGGTCGGCGTCGAGCTGTGCGCGGCGGCGAAGAACGTGATCGCCCTCGCGGCCGGCGGCGTGGACGGTCTCCGGCTCGGCGACAACGCAAAGGCGTCCCTCATCGCGCGCGGCCTCGCGGAGATGGCGCGGCTCGGGGAGGCGGCGGGCGCCCGCGCCGAGACGTTCGCCGGCCTCGCGGGAATCGGCGACCTCGTCGTCACGTGCTGGAGCCGCCACGGCCGCAACCGGCACGCCGGCGAGCTGATCGCCCAGGGACTGACGCCGGAGCGCGCGGTCGCCGAGATCGGCCAGACCGTCGAGGGCCTGACGACGGCACCGGTCCTGCGCGACCTCTCGCACCGCCTCGGCGTCGAGCTGCCGATCACCGAAGGCGTCTGCGCAGTGCTCTCGGGCCAGAGCATCACCGACCTCGCCGCCGGCCTGATGGGACGCGAACCAACCGAGGAGTGACTCGGGCAAAGAGCGCAGTTCTTCGCTCTGACTCGCTAGCCTGCCAGCCATGCCTACGCGCTCGTTCTCCTTCACTTCGGAGTCCGTCACCGAGGGCCATCCCGACAAGATGGCCGACCAGATCTCCGATTCCGTCCTCGACGCCGTCCTCGCAAACGACCCCGAGGGACGCGTCGCCTGCGAGACGCTGATCACCACCGGCCTCGTCGTCGTGGCCGGCGAGATCACGACCGACTGCTACGTCGACATCCCGAATCTCGTGCGGAACCGGATTCGCGAGATCGGCTATACGCGCGCGAAGTTCGGCTTCGACGCCGAGACGTGTGGCGTCGTCGTCGCGATCGACGAGCAGTCGCCCGACATCGCGCAGGGCGTGGACGCCTCGTACGAGAACCAGCACGGCGACAGCGACCCGCTCGACCGGGTCGGCGCCGGCGACCAGGGGATGATGTTCGGCTACGCGTCGCGGGAGACGGACGAGCTGATGCCGCTGCCGATCATGCTCGCGCACCGGCTGGCGCGGCGGCTCGCGGAGGTGCGGAAGGCGGACGTGCTCCCGTACCTGCGGCCCGACGGGAAGACCCAGGTCACCGTCCGCTACGAGCACGACGAGCAGGGACGCCAGCGGCCGGTCGAGATCGAGCGCGTTCTCATCTCGACGCAGCACCGCGACGGGCTGGACGTCGACACGCTGCTCAAGCCGGACCTGATCGAGCATGTGATCGAGCCGATCCTCCCGAAGGCGCTCTACGACCAGCAGCGGCTCGAGCACGACCGCGACTTCGTCTACTGCAACCCGACGGGGAAGTTCGTGATCGGCGGCCCGATGGGCGACTCCGGGCTCACGGGTCGCAAGATCATCGTCGACACCTACGGCGGGGCGGCCCCACACGGCGGCGGCGCCTTCTCGGGCAAGGACCCGACGAAGGTCGACCGCTCGGCCGCGTACGCGGCGCGCTGGGTGGCGAAGAACGTCGTCGCGGCGGGTCTCGCCGACCGCTGCCAGATTCAGGTCGCCTATGCGATCGGCGTAGCGCGTCCCCTCTCGGTCCTCGTCGAGACGTTCGGCACCGAGGCGATCCCGGTGCCGAGGATCGAGGAGCTCGTGGGCGAGCACTTCGACCTGCGCCCGGCCGCGATCCTCCGTGACCTCGACCTGCGCCGTCCGATCTATGCGAAGACGGCGGCGTACGGACACTTCGGCCGGGAGGACGGCGACTTCACGTGGGAGCGCACCGACCGCGCCGACGCGCTGCGCGCAGCCGCGGGCCTCGAGGCGGCTACGCCGGCCTGACGAAGAGCCCGGCGGCGGCCTTCTCCGAGATCGCCCGCTCGCCGACCTTCTCGATCGCGATCGTGAACTGATCCGCCGCCGGCTCGGCGGTGCGCACGAGGATGCTCGCGCCGGGCACGAGCCCCTGGTCGTAGAACCAGTGGAGGAGGTCGCCGTCGTGCTCGGCGAGGCGGACGATCGTCGCCCGCGTCCCGGCGGGCACAGTCGCGAGCGGCGCGAGCTCCGCGTTCTCCGCCTGCTCCACCGCCGGGTCGACGGGCCAGCCGTGCGGGCAGCGCTGCGGATGGCCGAGCTTGTCGTCGATTCGCTCGATCATCTCGTCGCTGAAGGTGTCGCCCAGCTCGTCGGCCCGCTCGTGCGACTCGTAGCCCGTATAGCCCATGAAGTCGGTGAGGAGCCGCTCGATGATCCGGTGCTTGCGCACCACGCGCTCGGCGCGCTCGCGGCCGGTTTCGGTGAGGAGCGCCTCCTTTTTCTTGCCGCGCTCGATCAGGCCGTCGGCCTCGAGCCGCTTCAGCATCTCGCCCGCGGAGGCGCGCGAGACGTGGAGCATCTCGGCGACCCGCGAAGCGAGGGGAGGGGAGCCGGCGCCGTGCGGCGTGTACTCGCCGATCGGGAAGGCGAGGAAGTAGATGGTCTCGAGGTACTCGTCTACCGAGTGGCCGGGGGCGGGCACGCAGCTATATTGCCGCGGAGACCGCGTGTAAGGGCACCCTTACAGCGGCAGACAGGGACTGACACATGTCGACGGCACACATCCTCATCCTCGGCGCGATCGCCGGCGCGACGATCTTCCTCGGCCTGCCCATCGGCCGCATGCAGGGCCTCAGCGCCAACGCCCGCACGGGGCTGTCGGCCCTCGCGACCGGCATCCTGATCTTCCTCTTCTGGGACGTCGTCTCGGAGGCCGTCGATCCCATCGAGGGTGCCCTGGACGCACGTCACTGGGGCCGGTTCTCCGGGCTGAGCGCTCTCGGCCTGATCGGCTTCGGGTTGGGGTTGATGAGCCTCGTCTACTACGACGCGTGGATGAAGAAGCGCACCGGCCGCCGCTCGACTCCCCTCATCGGGCCCGGCGCGGCGGCGATCGACGAGTTCACCGACCGGCGGCGGCTCGACCTGACGAACCCCGCTACGCGGCTGTCGTTCCTGATCGCCATCGGCATCGGGGTGCACAACTTCGGCGAAGGTCTCGCGATCGGGCAGGCAGCCGCGGCGAGCGAGATCGCGCTGGCCGTGACGCTGATCATCGGCTTCGGCTTGCACAACGCGACTGAGGGTTTCGGCATCTGCGGGCCGCTGAGCGGCGCCGGGATCGTCCCGAGCTGGCGGCTGCTCGGCCTGCTCGGCCTGATCGGGGGCGGACCGACGTTCCTCGGCACGGTCGTCGGGCAGGCGTGGTCGAGCGACGCGGTCTCGGTCGTCTTCTTCACGATCGCCGGCGGCTCGATCCTCTACGTCGTCCAGGAGCTGTTCGCGGTCAATCGCAAGTACGGCCATCCCGTGCTCATCAGCTGGCTGCTCATGGCCGGCATCGTGCTCGGCTTCGCGACGGACTTCGTCGTCAGCGCCGCCGGCGTCTAGCCCGCTCGGGCGAGAGGACTGTGACTGTGTGGCGGTCCCGTCTGGGGTGGTTGTCAGGTTGGTGCCGGTGCTCTTTGCTTGTGACTCGGTGAGAGGATGACCCTGCGTTCTTGGGTGTCTTGCGAGTGATGTGTCCGGGTGAGGAGTGGCCG
>JAICLM010000048.1 GCA_025927435.1 Thermoleophilia bacterium
CACCGGCGGCTCGTGCCGGCGACGCTCGCGGCCGCGACTCTGTTCGCCGCTGCCGCTGCGGTTCCCGGGCCTCGCGCCCACGCGGCGCTCGCCGCACTCGCGCTCGCCGCGCTCGTGGTCGTCGTGGCGGAGAGCTTCCGCGGCGAGCGCGTCCCATGGGGCTCGTGGCGGGACTACGTTGCGCTGACGAAGCCGCGCATCATGTCGCTCCTGCTCGTCACCGGCTTCTGCGGGATGATCGCGGGCGCGCGCGGCTGGCCGGGGACCGGGCTCGCTGTCGCCGCGATGGCGGGACTCGCGCTCGCGTGCGGCGGCGCCTCCGCGCTGAACCACGTGCTCGACCGCGACATCGACCCACTGATGGGGAAGCGGACGAGATCTCGACCCGTGGCGTCCGGGCGCGTCCCGCCGAGTCGAGCCTTCGAGTTCGGGCTCGCGCTGCTCGCGTTCTCCTTCGTCCTGCTCGCGAGCGCCGTCAACGTCTTGACCGCGGTGCTCGCGCTCGTGGGCGGGCTCTTCTACGTCATCGTCTACACGCGCTGGCTGAAGCGCTCGACCACCCAGAACATCGTGATCGGTGGAGCCGCCGGCGCGGTGCCGCCGCTCGTCGGCTGGGCGGCAGCGACCGGACACGTCGGGATCGCGGCGCTGCTCCTCTTCGGGATCGTCTTCATCTGGACGCCGCCGCACTTCTGGGCGCTCGCGCTGCTGATCAAGGAGAACTACGCGAACGCGCGCGTGCCGATGCTGCCGGTCGTGCGTGGCGACCGGGCGACCGCGCGCCAGATCGTCCTCTACTCGCTCGTGCTCGTTGCTGCGACGCTGCTGCCATGGGGCTGGGGAGGAGCCGGGCCGCTCTACGTCGTCTGCGCCCTGGCACTCGGGGCCGTGTTCGTCTGGCTCGCCGAGGCTCTGCGGCGGGACACGACACCGAGGCGCGCGATGCTCCTCTTCCACTACTCGCTCCTGTACCTCGCCCTGCTCTTCGCGGCGCTGGCCGTGGACGCGGTGATCTGATGGATCCCGAGCTCGCGCGGCGGAACGTGCGTCTCGGCTGGATGCTGTTCGGCGTCTTCGTGCTCCTCTTCGCGGGCTGCGTCGGCGTTGCGCTGCTCTACCTCCACTTCCAGTAGTGGACGGCATCTGGCTGGCGCGTCCCGAGGACACGGGCGCGGGCGAGCCGGTCGCCGTCAAGGACCTGCTCGACACGGCGAGGCTCACGACGACCTACGGCTCCGCGCTCTTCGCCGACCACGTCCCCGCCGTGAGCGCGGACGCCGTCCGGCTGCTCGAGGCCGGCGGGTTCGCGGTCGCGGGGAAGACGAACCTGCACGAGTTCGCGTACGGGATCTCCTCGCAGAACGCGCACTACGGCACCGTCCCCAACCCTGCGGCGCCGGGACGCCTCGCCGGGGGCTCGAGTGGAGGGTCGGCCGCGGCCATTGCGGCGGAGGACGTCGAGCTCGCGCTCGGCACGGACTCCGCGGGGTCGATCCGGATTCCGGCGGCGTGGTGCGGCATCGTCGGCTTCAAGCCGACGCACGGGCTCGTCTCCGTCGAGGGCTGCTTCGCGCTCGCGCCGAGCTTTGACACCGTCGGGCCGATGGCGTCGACGGTCGAGGGCTGCGAGCGGCTGCTGCGGGTGCTCGCGCCGGGGTTCGAGCCGTTCGAGCTCGAGTCGCTCGAGGAGCTCGAGGTCGGGATCGCGTGGCTCGATCGCGCAGACCCGCTCGTGCGCGAGCGGGTGTTGGAGGCCGCGTCGCTCTTTCCGCGCCGCCGCGAGCTCGAGCTTCCGCTCGCGCCTGTCAACCGGTCCGACTTCATGCGCGAGGTGGCCGACGTCCACCGCGCGCTCTTTCCGGGCAACGAGGAGCTGTACGGCGACAACGTCCGCGGCAAGATCGAGCGCTGCCTGCGAGTGACCGACGCGGAGGCGGCTGCCGCCGAGCGCGAGCGGGCCGAGTACCACGAGCGATTCCTCGAGGCGTGCGGAGAAGTCGACCTTGTCGTGACCCCGACCGTCCTGCTCGTCGCGCCGCCGGCCGATGCGGACGAGCTCGCGTTGCGCCTCCCTGCCACGGATCACACGTATCCGTTCAGCTCGCTGGGCCGGCCGGCGCTCGCGCTCCCCTGCGGCCCGGCCGAGGACGGCCTGCCGGCCTCCATCCAACTCGCCGCCCTGGCGGGCGAAGACGCGCGTGTCCTCGCCGCCGGCCGCCTGCTCGAGTCGTCGCTGTCACGGCTCGGCGGGACCCGTCTTTCCTCGTAACAGACTGTTACTTGGGAGGTGCGCGGTCTCTGAGGCGCGGTGTCTGGGGTTTGAGGAAGTGGAGGAGGATCGCGTCGGGTGACTTGACTCGAAAGGCCACGTCCAGCGCGACCGTTGAGACCGGTCCGCGGCCCTGTCGGCGGAGGCGACGCGCGGTGTGCACGAGGACCCTCACCTGCTCGTAACTGGGCCTGTAGAGCCCCATCTGGGCGGCGGCCCGGCCGACGCAGCGGTTCATCTCGGCGATGGGAACGGTCCTACGAGACTGCCGTTCGATCTCGTCGAGCAGCCGGCGCGGAATCCGAGGAGCGAAGGAGAGCACGCCGCCAGATTCGCGTGCCAGGCATCACGTAGGCATCACGCCTTCGTGCCGGAACAGCGCGCAGGAACGCATGTAACAGTCTGTTACAAGGAAAGACCTGGCACTTCGGGCAGGGCGGGCGGTCAGGGGCTCGGGGCGGTCGTCGCGAGCACGGCGGCCTCGTAGACCGGGTCCGGCGTGAAGCGGTCGAGCTCGTCCGAGAGGACGTCGCTCGGTGTCGGCGGGTCGCCGGGGGGCAAAGGCACGGCCTCGCCGTCGAGTGCCACGCCCTCGAGCGTCTCGGCCGGCTCGTGCTCCAGCGCGATCTGTTCGTGCCCCAGCCGTGAGCGGAGCCAGCCGCAGAGGAGCCACGCCTGTGCCGCCGTTCCGCGCACGCGCACCGTCCGCACCTCGGTGAGCGCCGGCCAGAGCGTCGCCAGATGCGAGCGCCACCGCGACGTCCTCGCCCATGCGATGTCCGAGGCGGCGCAGTGCGAAAAGAGCTCCGCGAGAGACCGGTACGCGCCCGGGACGTCATCCCACTCGGTCGAGTCGACGATCAGCCGGTCGGTGACCGCGACGAGCTGCTCCAGCTCCGGCGCGCCCCACGGTGGCTCGCCGCGCCACCGCAGGAACACGGGCAAATCGGAGATCAACAACGGCTCGACGATGCTCGCCGGTGCCTGCGCTCGCGCTCCGCGCAACATGAGCTCGACGACCTCGGTCACGAGGCCGCGATCGGTGTCCGGCACCTCCCACCGCTCGACCGCGGCACGCGCGTCGATCCGGTTGTCCGCGGCATCCGGCTCCGGAAACATCAGGATCGTCCGCGACGGATGCAGCTCGGCCATGCCCTCCAGTGCCGCGCGCGCCGGCTCCACCCATTCGGGCGGCACCCACGCGAGATGCGTCATCACCGAGGTGCGCATGCTCGCAGCCTCCTCCGAAGCCTTGGCCCGCAGCCGCGCGAGCGCGGTGTCCACGTCGGCGAGGCAGACGTCCTCGCCGAACCAGTCCAGCTCGCTCAGTGACGTCGCCACGACCGGCCGTCCCGGTGGAGGAGCTCGTCGGCGCTCGGCGGCCCCCATGAGCCCGCGGGATAATTCGGGAACGCCGGCTTGTCGCGCTGCCAGGCGGCGACGATCGAGTCGACGAGGAGCCACTGCTCCTCGACCTCGTCGGCACGCGTGAACAGGGTCGAGTCGCCGAGCATCGTGTCGAGGATGAGGCGCTCGTACGCTTCCGGCATTCCGGTGCGAAAGGCGCCGCCGTAGAGGAAATCCATGTGGACGGTGCGGATCGTCATCCCCTGCCCCGGCACCTTGGCGCCGATCGCGAGCGAGACGCCCTCGTCCGGCTGGACGTGGACCACGAGCACGTTCGGTCGCAAGCCCTCCGAGGCCGCCTCCTCGAACGGTGGATGCGGCGCTGCCTTGAACTGGATCGCGATCGTGGTCTCGTGCCGCGCGAGGCGCTTGCCCATCCGCACGTAGAACGGCGTGTCGGCCCAGCGCCAGTTGTCGACGTAGAGCTTCGCCGCAACGTAGGTGTCCGTCACGGAATCGGCAGCCACGCCTGCCTCCTCGCGGTACGCGACCGCCTCCTCGCCCTCGACGAAGCCGCGCCCGTACTGACCGCGCACGACCGACTTCGGCCCCGGCGTGTGCAGCGCCCGCAGCACCTTCACCTTCTCGTTGTGCACCGAGTCGGACGTGAAGTCGATCGGCGGTTCCATCGCCGTCAGCGCAAGCAGCTGCAGGAGATGGTTCTGGAAGATGTCGCGGATCGCGCCCGCGTGCTCGTAGTAGCCGGCGCGGGCTTCGATTCCGATCGACTCCGCAACCGTGATCTGGACGTGGTCGACGAACTGGCGGTTCCAGATCGGCTCGAAGATCCCGTTCGCAAAGCGGAGCGCGAGCATGTTCTGCACCGTCTCCTTGCCGAGGTAGTGGTCGATCCGGAAGATCTCCTCCTCCTTGAAGTACTCGAGCAGGGTCGCCGTCAGCTGCTGCGCCGACGCGAGATCGTGGCCGAACGGCTTCTCGACCACCAGCCGCGTCCAGCCCCGGTCGTCGCGCCGCTTGCCGAGCGCCTCGACGATGGTCGGGAAGGCGGGCGGCGGCACTGCGAGGTAGAAGACGCGGTTGCCGCCGAGCTCCTCGTCCTCGTCGAGCTTCTCGAGCAGGTCGTGCACCTTGTCCTCGCCGCTCGTGTCCGCGAAGTCGGTCGAGAGATAGTGGAGCTGCGGGGCGAGCTCGTCCCAGGTGTCCTGGCGGAACTCGTCGCGCGCGTGCTGCTTGACCGCCGCCTCCATG
This sequence comes from Thermoleophilia bacterium, assembly GCA_025927435.1. Classification (GTDB taxonomy): domain Bacteria; phylum Actinomycetota; class Thermoleophilia; order Gaiellales; family Gaiellaceae; genus Palsa-739. The sequence continues at coordinate 4,886 of JAICLM010000048.1, forward strand.
TCTTGCCGGAACGACTCGTCGTCGCCTTCGGTGCGCGCGACGCCGACGATGGCGAAGCGCTGCGGGAGCAGGCGGCGGACGGCGAGCGCGTAGAGCGCCGGCATGAGCTTCTTGTGGTTGAGGTCGCCGGAGGCGCCGAAGATGACGAGCGCGCAGGGGTCGGGCGTCCGCCGCAGCGCGAGACCCTCGGCGAGCGGGTTCTCCTGCTGCTTCGGGGCGGTCGCGGTCACGCTTTGTTCACTGTTCTGGGCTCTTCTCGAGATGGCCGCCGAAGCCCTTTCGCATCGCGGAGAGGACGCGGTTGCCCCAGTCGGCCTCGCCGCGCGAGGCGAAGCGGTCGAACAGCGAGGCTGCGAGCACCGGCGTCGGCACGCCCTCCTCGACTGCCGCCTGCACGGTCCACCGGCCCTCGCCGGAGTCGCTGACGCGGCCCGCGTACTCGTCCAGCTCGGGGGTCTGATGCAGCGCCTCCGCAGTCAGGTCGAGCAGCCACGAGGCGATCACGGAGCCTCGGCGCCACACCTCGGTGATCGCGGCGACGTCGAGGTCGTACTTGTAGAGGTCGGGATCCCGGAGCGGCGTCGTCTCGGCGTCGGTCTCCTGCGCGTGCTTGCCGACGTTCGCATGCTTGAGGACGTTGAGCCCCTCCGCATACGCCTGCATCAGGCCGTACTCGATGCCGTTGTGAACCATCTTCACGAAGTGGCCCGCCCCCGGAGGGCCGCAGTGGAGCCAGCCCTGCTCCTCGGGCGCGGCGTCGCCCTCCCGGCCGGGCGTGCGCACCGCCGCGTCGACCCCGGGCGCGAGGGTCTCGAGCACGGGCACGAGCCTTCCGACGGCCTCGTCGTCACCTCCCACCATCAGGCAGTAGCCGCGCTCGCGACCCCAGACACCGCCGCTGACGCCGACGTCGACGTAGTGGAGGCCTTTGGCCCGGAGCTCTTTCGCGCGCCGCAGGTCGTCGACGTAGTACGAGTTGCCGCCGTCGATGATCGTGTCGCCCTCGGCGAGAAGCGGCGCGAGCTCGCCCACGAGCGATTCGACGATCCCAGCCGGCACCATCAGCCAGACCGAGCGCGGGGCGTCGAGCTGCTCCACGAGCTCCTCGAGCGAGGACGCGGTGCGGGAATCGACTTTCGGATCGAAGGTCTCGAGGTCGTGACCGGCCGCGGTCAGCCGTTCCGTCATGTTCGCGCCCATCCGGCCGAGGCCGACCATGCCGAGTTGCACTAGAGGTCCTCCAATCTGACTCTGGCGACGCGGCGGCCGCGCTCCTTCAGCGTCTCGAGGTCGCCCGCCGCCTGCGCCCGGATCAACCGCCGGAACCCGAACGGCTTGCCGGGGATCGGGAGCTCGTCTCCCTGGTCGTCGACGACCTGGAGGAAGAGGCCGGTGTTCGGACCGCCCTTGTGCAGCTGGCCCGTGGAGTGCATGTAGCGCGGCCCATACCCGTGCGTCACGGCCAGATTGCTTCGACTTCGCACGTCCACCATCACGCGGTCGAGCTTCGCCTCGGCGTCCGGCCCCGGTTCGACGAAGGCCTGGATGCAGAAGTAGTCGCCTTCCTGCGCCTGCGCGAGCAACTCCTCTACCGAGCCCTCCAGCTCGAGCTCGGGCTCCTTGCCCGTCGCGAGGACCTCGTTCGTCTTGTCCTTCGCCGCCTGGACGTCGGGCTGGTCGAACGGGTTGATCCCGAGGTACGCGCCGGCGACGGCGATCGCGAACTCCCAGCGGAAGAACTCGGTGCCGAGCGCGTACGGGTCGGTCAGCTCGGGCTGCGCGGCCTGCCGATCCGGCCCATCGGGTGACTCGCCCGGTGCGGGGACGAGCCCCTTCCCGTGCTTTCCCGTCGACTCGGCGATGAGCTGCTCGGCCCACAGCCCGAAATCGCCGGGCGCGTCGCCGATGCAGATCTTGTCGCGGCCCTCCTGCCAGCCGGTGCCGAAACGGTTCCCGAGCTCATAGCCGGGATTGCCCTCGCCGGAGCGGCATGCCTCCCGCATCTCGCGCGCGCGGTCGAGGAGGCGCGAGGCGTCGATCCCCATCAGCACCGCAGGCACGATCCCGAACGGCGAGAGCGCCGAGTAGCGGCCGCCGATGGACGGTTCGCCGGCGAACACGGCCCGGAAGCCGCGCTCGCGGGCGAGATGCTCGAGCTCCGACCCCGGATCGGTCACGGCACAGAACAGCTCCGCGTTCTTACGGGTCTTCTCCCAGAAGTAGTCGGTGTGCGAGCGCGTCTCGAGCGTCGAGCCGGACTTCGAGGACGAGACGAACAGCGTCCGCTGGAGGTCGAGCTTCTCCTCGAGCGCGCGGATCGCCTTCGGGTGCGTCGTGTCGAGGACGTGGAACCGGTCGACCTCGAAGCTGCGTCGCAGCACCTCCGGCGCGAGCGACGAGCCGCCCATGCCGCAGAGCACGACGTCGTCGACCTCGTCGCTCACCGATTCGGCGAGGCGGCGGATGTCGTCGAGGCCCTCCTGGGCGTGCAGCGGCTCGTCGAGCCAGCCCAGCCACTGCGCCTCGTCGCTGCCGGTCCACGTCGTCGCGTCGCGCTCCCAGATCCCCTCGATCAGGCGCTCGCGCTTCACTGCTACGCGGTCACGGCCTCGCACTTCGCCCGCACGCCGTCGAGCAGCTCCTCGAAGGAGTCGGAGAACTTCTGCACGCCCTCCTTCTCGAGCGTCAGCACGACGTCGTCGTAGTCGATGCCGACCGCCGCGAGCTGCTCGAACAGCCGGTGCGCCTCGTCGACACCCTCGAGCACCGTGTCGCCGCGCACCTCGCCGTGATCCTGGAAGGCCTGGATCGTCTCCTCCGGCATCGTGTTCACCGTGTGCGGTCCGACCAGCTCCTCGACGTACACGACGTCGCGGTACTCGGGGTTCTTCGTGGAGGTGGAGGCCCACAGGCAGCGCTGCGGCAGGGCGCCCTTCGCCTCGAGCGCCTCCCAGCGCGGCCCGGAGAACGCCTCGAGGTAGTTCTGGTACGCGATCTTCGCGTTCGCGATCGCGAGCTTGCCGCGCAGCGCGAGCGCCTCCTCGGAGCCGATCGCCTCCAGTCGCTTGTCGGTCTCGGTGTCGACGCGGGAGACGAAGAAGCTCGCGACCGAGCGCACCTTAGCCGGGTCGCCGCCGCCCTCGACGAGCCGCTCGAGCCCGCGGAGGTACGCCTCCATCGACTTGCTGTGCATCTCCAGTGAGAAGAGGAGCGTGACGTTGATGTTGCGGCCCGCGGCGATGCAGTCCTCGATCGCCTGGAGGCCCGGCTTCGTGCCCGGGATCTTGACGTAGAGGTTCGGCCGGTCGATCCACTCGTGCAGCCGGATCGCCTGGTCGTAGGTCGCTTTCGTGTCGTAGGCGAGGGTCGGGTCGACCTCGATCGAGACGTAGCCGTCCTCGGCGTTGTCTTCGTGCACGGGCGAGAGCAGGTCGAGCGCGTGCTCGACGTCGCGCACGGCGAGGTGGAGGAAGACCTCCTTCGCGTCGCCTTCGTGCTCGAGCTCTTTCAGCTGCTCGTCGTAGAGGTTGCCCTGCGAGAGCGCCTTCTGGAAGATGCTCGGGTTCGAGGTCACGCCGACCACGGCGTCCTCTTCCATCATCCGCTTCAGCTCGCCGGTCTCGAGCAGGTCGCGCGACAGGTAGTCGATCCAGACCGACTGCCCGCGCGCGCTCAGCTGGTGGAGTCTCGATTCAGCCATTCCGCATCCCTTCTTCCATCCGTCGGATCTTCTCCAGTCTGGCGACGTAACGCTCTCCTCCGTCGAATCGTGCTGCGAGAAACGTGCGCACGAGGTCTGCCGCGAGACTCGGGCCCACGACCTCCGAGCCGAGACAGAGGACATTCATGTCATCGTGCTCGACTCCCTGGTGCGCGGAGTAGACGTCGTGACAGATTGCTGCCCGAATCCCGGCGATTTTGCACGCGGCGACCGAGGCGCCCACGCCGGAGCCGCAGACGAGGATGCCGCGCTCCGCTTCACCGTCCTTGATCGCCGCGCCGAGTTCGGCGGCCTTGTCGGGGTAGTCGATCCTCACCGCGTCGGAGTCCGTGCCGAGGTCGATCGCCTCGTGCCCCTCCTCGCGCAGCGTGTCGAGGAGCTTGTCGCGCAGGTGCACACCCCGGTGGTCGAACGCCACGGCGACTTTCACGCGACGGACCGTACATAGAATCGGTTGCGGTTTCCGTCTCCGGCGAAGGGAGAGGTCGTAAGCGATGAGTGACGTCGAGCTCTGGCGCGAGCTGGGACAGCAGCTGCGGGTCGATGGGATCCGGCCGGCGGCGAAGGCCGGCTCCGGCCACCCCACCTCGGCCATGTCCGCGGCCGACCTCATGGCCGTGCTGATGGCGAAGTACCTGCGCTACGACTTCGACAACCCGCACGACCCCCACAACGACCGGCTCGTCTTCTCGAAGGGCCATGCCTCGACGCTGATGTACGCGATGTTCCGCGCCGCCGGCGCGATCTCGGTGGAGGAGCTGCTCACGTACCGGCAGTTCGACTCGATCTTCGAGGGTCATCCGACGCCGCGGATCCCGTGGGTGGACGTCGCGACCGGCTCGCTCGGGCAGGGGCTGCCCTACGCGGTCGGCATGGCGCTCGCAGGCAAGCGGCTCGACCGGCTCCCGTTCCGCGTCTGGACGCTCTGTGGCGACAGCGAGATCGCCGAGGGCTCGCAGTGGGAGGCCCTCGAGCATGCCGCCTTCTACGAGCTCGACAACCTGGTCGCGATCCTCGACGTGAACCGGCTCGGCCAGCGCGGCGAGACGATGCACGGCTGGGATCTCGACTCGTACGCAAGCCGCGCGCGGGCGTTCGGCTGTCACACGATCGAGATCGACGGCCACGACGTCGAGGCGATCGACCGCGCGTATGCGGAGGCGATCGACACGGCCGGCCAGCCCGTCGTGATCGTCGCGAAGACGATCAAGGGCAAGGGCGATCCCGAGGTCGAGGACAAGAACGGCTTCCACGGCAAGGCGCTCGACCACTCCGAAGAGGTGATCGCCACGCTCGGAGGCGTCCGCAACCTGAAGGTCGACGTGGCCAAGCCGGAGACGGGAGCCGCGAAGCACGAGTTCCCGGGCGGCACGCTCGAGCTGCCGCGCTACGAGCTCGGCGACGAGGTCGCGACGCGCAAGGCGTACGGCGACGCGCTCGCTGCGCTCGGCAAGGCGCGCGGTGACGTCGTCGCGCTCGACGGCGAGGTCTCGAACTCGACCTTTGCGGAGGAGTTCCGCGACGCGATCCCGGAGCGCTACTTCGAGATGTACATCGCCGAGCAGCAGATGGTCGCGACCGCGGTCGGGATGCAGGTGCTCGGCTGGCGCCCGTTCGCGTCGACCTTCGCCGCGTTCCTGTCGCGGGCGTACGACTTCATCCGCATGTCGGCGATCAGCCGCGCGAACTACTCCCTCTGCGGCTCGCATGCCGGCGTCTCCATCGGCGAGGACGGGCCGTCGCAGATGGCGCTCGAGGACATCGCCTCGCTGCGCGCCGTCCACGGCTCGACCGTGCTGCACCCGTGCGACGCGAACCAGACGGCGAAGCTCGTCGTCGCCATGGCCGACCTCGACGGGATCTCCTACCTGCGCACGCTGCGTCCCAACACTCCCGTGATCTACGGGCCGGACGAGGAGTTCGAGATCGGCGGCTCGCGGACGGTCCGTCAGGGCGACGACGTTGCGATCGTGGGCGCGGGGATCACCGTCCACGAGGCGCTCAAGGCCGCGGAGACGCTCGCGCAGGACGGGATCGAGGCGCGCGTGATCGACCTCTACTCGATCAAGCCACTGGATGCCGAGACGTTGCGCTCGCTCTCGTGCCCGATCGTCACGGCCGAGGATCACTGGGCGGAGGGCGGGCTCGGCGAGGCAGTGCTGTCGGCGCTGGGCGACGCGGACGAGCGTCCGCCGGTCGTCCGGCTTGCGGTGCGCGAGATGCCGCACTCGGGCAAGCCTGCGGAGCTGCTCGCGGAGGCCGGCATCGATGCAGACGGCATCTCCACCGCTGTTCGCAGCCTCGTGCGCGATCAGGTCAGCGCGTCGTAGAGCTTCTGCTGCTGCTCGAGCGCGGCGCGATACGCGTCGGCCCGGTCCGCGCGCGGCTCGACGACGCCGGCGATCGGTGCGTCCGGCAGCTCATGTCCCCGACGCTCGAGCGCGAGCACCGCAGCGCCCCGGAGTGACGCCTCCGGCACGTCCGAGACGTGGATCGGCCGCGCGAGCGCGTCGGCCATGATCTGGATCCAGTCGCGGTCGTGCAACAGCCCGCCGCCGGTCGCGATCACCTCGTCCACATCGGGCAGTAGCTCGGCGATCGCTGCGAAGCGAAACGCGACCCCCTCGTAGGCGGCCTGGCGCAGGTCGAGCGGCGTGGTCTCGAAGGTGAGCCCGTGGAGAGCGCCACGTGCATCCGGGTTCCAACCGGTCGAGCGCTCGCCACCGAGGAACGGCAGGAAGGTCAGGCCATGGTCGCTCGGATCGCGGTCGGCGAGCGCTCCCGACGTGTCTGCGAGCGTGTGCTCGAGCCACTCGTAGAGGTTGCCGCCGTCCGAGAGGGCACCGCCCTCGACCACCCGGCGCTCGTCCACGAGGTAGAGGAAGAGGCCCGGCTTCGGCTGCGGGCGCTCGCTCTCGTAGAGCACACGCAGCGCGCCCGAGGTACCGACCATGAGCGCGGCGCGGTGGCTTGTGGTGCAGCCGGCGCCGGCGTTCGAGCAGGCGG
>JAICLM010000166.1 GCA_025927435.1 Thermoleophilia bacterium
GACGAATACCACGGCTGCCATTGACCCTCCGGCCCGCCGTGAACGGTGACGACGACAGGGAACGGGCCGTCTCCCTCTGGCACGAAGAGAAAGACCGGGATCGACTCGCCGTCGAGGCTGTCGAAGCGGTACAGCGTGGGCCTGACGCCGTTTTCCACCTGTCCGAGGTCGGTGAGCTTCCGCGCCGCCCCGGAGGCGAAGTCGTGGACCCAGACCTGGTGGGGTTCGATCGTGGTCGAGAACGCGAACGCGACCCGCGTCCCGTCCGGAGAGAAGACGAAGTGCTCGGCGACGCCGTAACCCGGAAGCGGTAGGCCGTCGATCCGCGAGTAGCCGTCCTCGTTGGCGACGACGAGGAGCCTCCGGCCGGTTTCGTCGCCGTAGCACGCGAGATCCCAGTCCGAGTCTGCAGTGATCTCCCACTCGTGCTTCGCCAGGTCGAAGCGCCCGATCGCCGCGACGTCGCGCCCCTCGTTCGTCGAGGTGAAAAACGAGCCTGAGTCCTCTTCCCAGACTGTGGCTCCATACTCGGCATACTCGGCCGCGCCCTCGTGCGGCGTTGCATGGACGACCTCGCCCGTATCGACGCCGAACAGCAGGAGGTCGCTGTCACCGGCCAGTTCGTTGACGCGGTGGGCGAGCACCCAGCGCCCGTCGGGGGACACGGATTCGACGACGTGGTAGCCGGCCAGCTCGAAGACGCGCTCCTCTCCGTCCGCGAGCGTGCGAACGACCACATCGAAGTCGCGGCCGTTGCGCCGGTTCGTGGAGTACGCGAGCAGTGCACCGTCTCGCGAGACGCGCGGAGTGTGGTGGATGTAGCGCGGATCCACGACCAGCGGCTCGCCGTCGAGATAGAGCTGCGTCCGCTCGTTTCCGCCCTCGTCGATCTCGAGCAGCAGGCGGTCGTCCGGGAGCAGCTGCCCGTCGACGGGCTCGTCGTAGCTCGTCAGCTGCTCGAGGTCGCCGCCGTCGACCGGCAACCGGTACAGCTGGCGCGTGCCCGAGAGATCCGACGCGACGAGCAGCCACGAGCCGTCGCTCGACCACGACAGCGGGTAGGCCTGCCGCAGCTCGAGCAGCGTCCGCAGATCCGCCACGCCCTGAGGCTATCTACGCGGGAGCGCCGGCGAGCTCGGGGATGATCTCGTCGCCGAAGGCCTTCAGCGTCTCCTCCTGCCCGTGGGTCATGAGGTAGATGTTGAACTGGTCGACGCCGACCCCCTGCAGCTCCTGGAGCTTCGTCTTTGCCTGCTCGGCCGTGCCGAGGACGCAGAAGCGGTCGCAGATCTCATCGGTGACGAACTCGCCGTGCGCCGCCCCGACGCGCGAATGCTCGTCGTAGTCGTAGAACTTGCGTGCCTGGACGTAATCGGTGAGCGCCTTCGGCACCGCGCTCCCGTCGCCCCCGTAGCGGTCGATCAGATCCATGACGTGGTTCGAGACCATTGCCGGGAACCAGCGCACCTGCTCGCGCGCGTCGGCGAGATCGTCGGAGATGTGGGCCGGCGCGCCGACGATGCACTTGAGCTGCTCGGGATCGCGCCCGGCCTCCTCCGCCGCGCGGCGGGCGGTATCCATGATCCACTGGATGATCTCGGGATCGGCGAGCTGGATGATGACGCCGTCGGCGACCCGGCCCGCGACGGCGAGCGCCCGCGGGCCGTAGCCGGCGATCCACATGGGAATGCGCGGCAGCTCCGGCCGCACCCACTTGAGGTGGAGCTGCTTGTCGTTCCACTCCACCTCGTCGCCGTTCATGAAGCCGCGGATCATGGTGCAGGAGCGCTCGAACTCCGCGACCCTCATCGGCTGGCGGCCGATGTAGCGGACCGCGGAGTCGCCGCGGCCGATGCCCATCGCCATGCGCCCGTCGGACAGGTCGTGCAGCGTCGCGTACGCGCTCGCGAGCACGGTCGGGTCGCGGGTGGCGGGGTTCGTCACGAAGTGGCCGAGCCTGATCCTGGAGGTCTCGCGCGCGGCCACCGCGAGCATCGGCACCGACTCTTGCCAGAGGACGTGCGAGTCGTACGTCCATGCGTAACCGAAGCCGTGGCGCTCGGCGAGCTGGATCAGCTCGAGCCAGCGTGAGAAGGGCGGATCCGGGAGAACCGTGACGCCGAAATCCATGCCGTTGACCCTACCGCGGCGTCGCGAGCGAGGCCAGCACAGCCAGGCCGCCGAGCACGACGAAACCGAGCCGGCCGTCGCCGGGCAACGCGAAGGTGAGGCCGACGAGCGGGGTGCCCACGACGATCGTCAGCGCCGCCCACGCGTTGACGAAGCCGACGGCGGCTCCGGGGGCGTCCGGGCGGGCTGCGGCGGCACCCGTGAAGGCACGGGCAAAGGGGACACCGGCCGCAAGCCCGAGCACCGCCGCGACGACGACGTACGCCGGCAGCGACAGCTGCAACGTGAGCACGATCGCGGCGGCGCCGCCGAGCACGAGGCTCGCGGCGATGATGCGATCCGCGCTCGGGCGCCGCAGGAGAGAGCCGCCGGCGATCCGGGTGAAGAAGCCGAGGAGCAGGGTCAGCGAGCCGACCGCCGCGGCCGCCGCCTTCGACTGCCCGTGGTGCTCGAGGAGCGTCACCACCCAGTTGCCGACGATCACGCTGAAGCCGAACGAGAAGGAGTGGATCGCCGCGAACCGGTACAGGCGCGAATCGCGGACGAAGCTCCAGTCGAGCCGCTCACCGGCGGCCCGCGCGACTCGGGGTGCGTCCGGCGCGAGCCAGAGCAGCACGGCGGCGAGGGCGACGACGCCGATCGTCGAGATGTACGGCGCCCGGAAGCCTGTCCATTCTGCGAAGAGCGGGATGAGCGCGAGTGCGACGCCGGGGGCGAGCACCGAGGCTCCACCGTAGAGGCCTTGCAGGGTCGCCGAGCCGCCGTGCGCGCGGATGTAGTCGGAGCCGCCGATGAACGCGAGCCCGGTACCGACTCCGACGATCGCCCGGCCGAGGAAGCCGAGCGCAGGCGTCGCGGCGGGAAGCGCCACCGCGTTGCCGACCACGAGCACCGCGAGTCCGACCGCGGTGCTCCGCCGTGCGCCCCAGCGGTCGGCAGCGCGGCCTCCCGGAACCTGCATCGCCCCGTGCATCACGAACTGGACGGTGACGAACAGGCCGATCGCGGCGAGCCCCACGCCGTAGGCGTGGCTCTCCCGGGTGGCGACGGGGCCGAGCGCGGCGAGGTTCCAGCCCGCAGCCGCGCCGATCGCGATCCCGCCGGCGGTTGCGAGCCCGCCGATTCCCTCCCCGCCCGGCACCCGGGCGAGCCTACGCCGCGACCAGCTCGTAGCTGCCGGCCACCAGCTCGCGGACGAGCTCGTCCGACGCCTCGCCGCCGCACGTCACGGTCAGCCAGTGGCGCTTGTTCAGGTGGTAGCCGGGCTCGATCTCGTCGTACGTCCCGCGCAGCTGCTCGCCGAGCTCCGGCTCGCACTTGACGCTCACCTTCAGCGGCTCGTGCTTCAGCTGGCTGAGCGCGAACATCTTCCCGCCCACCTTGAACACGGACGTCTCGGGGCCGAACGGGAACGTCTCCTCGGCCTCGGGGAGCTTCAGACAATGCCGCCGTAGCTGAGCGGGAGTCACTGCTCTGCGAACAGACCCAGCGCCTTCGTGGTCAGCCGGTCGAGGGCCTGCACCGACAGCTCGAGGTGCTCCTCCTTCGTGTCCTCGAGCTTCGTGTGCGAGAGACCACGGAGGGACTGGACGAACACCATCACGGTCGGGATCCCCGCGCGCGCCACCTCGGCTGCATCGTGCAACGGCCCGGACGGAAGCCGGTGCGAGGCGCCGGCGACCTCGCGAATCGACTCGTCCGCGAGCTCGATGAGGCGGTCGTCGAACGGGATCGGCTCGATCGACCAGATCTTCTGCCACTCGACCTCGATGCCCTCCTCCTCGGCGAACCGCCGCGAAGCCTCCTGCGCGCTGCCTAGCAGCTCCGCGAGCCGGCCCGCGTCGAGGTGGCGCTGGTCGAGCAGGCACTCGGCGGTCTCGACGACGGAGGTCACGATCCCGGGCCTCGTCACGACTCCGCCCATCGTGCAGACCGCGCCCTCGCCCACCCGCTTGGCGATCTCGCGGATCTCGAGCTCGAGCTTCGCGGCGCCCGCGAGCGCGTCGCGCCGCTTGTCCATCGGCGTCGAGCCGGCATGTGCGGCCTGGCCGCGGAACGTGACCTGGTGGCGCTCGACGCCGAAGGTGCCGAGGACGACGCCGAGCGGCAGGTCGAGCGACTCGAGCACCGGGCCCTGCTCGATGTGGAGCTCGAGGTACGCGGCCGCGCCCTCGAGCCGGCGCCGTGCCCCGAGCGCTCGGGCGAGGTCGACCCCGTGCTCGGCGAGCGCGTCCGGGAGCGCGATCCCGTCTGCGTCCCGGCGCTCGCGCAGCTCGTCCTGGTCGCTCATCGAGCCGGCAGCCGCCGAGGAGCCCACGAGCGAGCGGCCGAAGCGCGCGCCCTCCTCGTCCGCCCAGTTGACGAGGCGGACGGTGAGCGGCGGTGTCCCCTCCTCTGCGATCCGCCGCAGCACCTCGACCCCGGCGAGAATGTTGAGGCAGCCGTCGAGCCAGCCGCCGTTCGGCACCGAGTCGATGTGGCCGCCGATCAGGAGCGCCTGCTCGGATTCCCCCGGCAGCGTGAACCACTGGTTCCCCGCCTCGTCGATCTCCTCCCGGGCCCCGGTGGCATCGACCTTCTCGCGGAGCCACTCGCGTGCGCGCTCCCACGTCTCGGTCCACGCGACGCGCTGGGATCCGTTGTCGTCGCCGGTCAGCTCGTGCAGCTCGCGCAGCTCGGCGACGGTCCGCTCCGGTGACAGGCCCACGGCACGAGCTTAAACTCGGAGGCGATGTCGATCCTGATCCGTGGAGGACGCGTCCTCACCGCCGCCGACGACTACGTCGCGGACGTCCTCGTCGAGGGCGAGCGGATCGCGCTGATCGGCACCGACCTCGACGTCTCGCCCGAGCGTACGATCGACGCGGCCGGCAAGTACGTCCTGCCGGGCTGCATCGACCCGCACACGCACCTCGACATGCCGTTCGGCGGCACCGTCACGATCGACGACTTCGAGTCGGGGCAGGGATCGGCGGCGTGCGGAGGCACGACTTGC
>JAICLM010000053.1 GCA_025927435.1 Thermoleophilia bacterium
GAAGAAGCAGGCGCAGGACGCCGTCGAGAACGAGGCCAGGCGCGTCGACATGCCGTACGTCAACCACCGCTGGCTGGGCGGCCTGCTCACGAACTGGCGCACGATGGCCGACCGCATCGACCGGTTGCACGAGATGCGGCGCCTGCGCGACGAGGGCCAGCTCGAGCTTTTGCCCGCGAAGGAGCGGATCGCGATGGCCGGCGAGCTCGAGAAGCTCGAGGCGAACCTCGGCGGCGTGGCCGACATGCGCCGCCAGCCCGACGCGGTGGTGATCGTCGACCTGAAGAAGGAGGCGCTCGCCGTCCGCGAGGCGCGGCGGCTCGGAGTCCCGGTCGTGGCGCTCGTGGACACGAACTGCGACCCGGACGAGGCCGACTACGTCATCCCGGGCAACGACGACGCGATCCGCTCGTGCAACCTGATCGTCCACGCACTGGCCGAGGCGGTGAACGACGGGAAGCAGAAGGTGTCGGCGCAGGAGCTGGAGCGGCAGCAGGCCGAGGAGGCGGCTGCGCCGGAGAGCACGCCTGAGGGAGACGCCGAGCAGGTCGAGCCGGGCGCTGCAGTCGAGCCGGCGACCGACGGCGAGAGCGTCCCGGTGCCGACCGGCACGAACCCGGCCAAGGAAGGCGCAGAGGTCGCGAAGGCGTCGGAAGCCGCCCTCGGCGATCCCATGCAGGCTGGAAGCGTCGCCGGCAAGGCCGCCGACGCCGGGCCGGAAGACCCGACCGCCTCCGGCGGCGGCCCTGGGACGGACGGGGAGGAGGCGTAGATGGCTGCGGAGATCTCGGCCCAGCTCGTCCGCGAGCTCAGGGAGCGCACGGGCGCTGGGATGATGGACTGCAAGCGCGCGCTGCAGGACGCGAACGGCGACATGGAGGCCGCCGTCGTCCTCCTGCGCGAGAAGGGCATGGCGCAGGCAGCGAAGCGCGCCGACCGAGCGACGACCGAAGGCCTGGTCGGCTACCGGCTGGCCGACGACGGCTCCCGCGGGACGATGGTCGCGGTGGGCTGCGAGACCGAGCCGGTGGCGAAGAGCGACGAGTTCCAGGCATTCGGCAAGAAGGTGCTCGAGCTCGTCGAGGCCGAGGGAATCGAGGCGGCCTCGCAGCTCGAGGACGAGCGCGTCGAGCTGTCCGCGAAGCTCGGCGAGAACATCGTGGTGGCCGGCGCGGCCCGCTTCGAGGCCGTCGAAGGCGGCCGCATCGCCGCCTACGCCCACCCGCCGGCGAACAAGCTCGGCGTGCTCGTGCACGTCCGCGGCGGGGACGACGACCTCGGGCGCAAGCTCGCGATGCACATCGCCGCGTCCAGCCCGCAGTGGATCGGCCGCGAAGACGTCCCCGAGGACGCGATCGCCGCCGAGCGCGAGATCTTCGCGAACACCGACGAGGTGCAGGCGAAGCCGGAGCAGGCGCGTGAGAAGATCGTCGAAGGAATGCTGAACAAGCGCTTCTTCGGGGCGAACGTCCTTGCCGAGCAGGAGTGGATCCACGACGGCTCGCTCAAGGTCGAAAAGGTGCTCGCGGACGCCGGTGCCGAGGTGCTCGAGTTCGAGCGCTTTTCCCTCGCCGGATGACGGCGCAGCCGGAGACGGAGACCGGCCCCAAGGCATCTGTGCCCGCGTTCCGGCGCGTCCTGCTGAAGCTCTCGGGCGAGGCGCTCATGGGCGAACGCGAGTACGGGATCGATCCGGGCGTGACCCGGGCGCTGGCGAGGGAGGTCGCGGGCATCCGCGGCGAGGGCGTCGACGTCGCGGTCGTGGTCGGGGGCGGGAACTTCTACCGCGGGCTCGCGGCGGCGGCCGAGAGCGGGATGGACCGCGCGACCGCCGACTACGCGGGAATGCTCGCCACGCTGCTCAACGCGCTGGCGTTGCAGGACGCGCTCGAGCGCGAGGGGGCCGACACGCGCGTGCTCTCCGCGCTCGAGGTCTCCGAGGTCGCGGAGCCCTACATCCGCCGGCGCGCCATCCGTCACCTAGAGAAGGGCCGCGTCGTGATCTTCGCGGCCGGCACGGGCAACCCGTTCTTCACGACGGACACCGCGGCGGCGCTCCGCGCGCTCGAGATGGGCGCGGACGCAATCCTGATGGCGAAGCACGGCGTCCAGGGCGTGTACGACGGCGACCCCCGGAGCGTCTCCGACGCCGAGTTCCTGCCGCGGATCACGCACCTGGAGGCGATCGAGCGCGGGCTGAAGGTGATGGACACCACAGCCCTGTCCCTTTGCATGGACAACCGCCTCACGATCCACGTCTTCGAGCTCGCCGAGGGCAACGTCGCGCGCGTCGTGAACGGCGACGAGGTCGGGACGATCATCGCGACTGACGGCAAGGAGGGCTGACGCATGGCAACTGCAGAAGAGCTGATCAACGGCGCCCGCGACCGCATGGTCAAGTCGGTCGAGCACGCCAAGGCGGGGTTCGCAACCGTCCGCACGGGCCGTGCTTCCGCCTCGCTCCTCGACCGGATCGAGGTCGACTACTACGGGACGCCGACGCCGCTGCGCCAGCTCTCGACGATCAGCGTCCCCGATCCGCGCATGCTCACGGTGCAGCCGTTCGACCCGGGCTCGATCAGGGCGATCGAGAAGGCGATCCAGGAGTCCGATCTCGGCCTCACGCCGTCGAACGACGGCAAGCTGATCCGCCTGCCCATCCCGCAGCTCACCGAGGAGCGGCGGAAGGAGCTCGTCAAGGTCGTGCGCAACATGGCCGAGGAGCACCGGGTCGCCGTCCGCGAGATCCGGCGCGACGCGATGCGGCACCTCAAGGAGCTCGTGGACAACGGCGAGGTCGGCGCCGACGACGAGCACCGCGCCGAGGGCCGAGTCCAGGAGCTGACGGACGAGCACACGAAGCAGATCGACGAGCTGCTCAAGCACAAGGAGGCCGAGGTGATGGAGGTCTAGTGACCTCCCTCCCGGGCACCGACGTCAGCCCCGAAGAGCATCTGCCGGAGGTCGCGCACGCGGTCGCGATCATCATGGATGGGAACGGACGCTGGGCCGCGGAGCACGGCGTCTCGGTCGCCGACGGGCACCGAGCCGGATCGCGGGCGCTGCGGCCTGTCGTCGAGGAGGCGATCGACCTCGGGATCGAGTCCCTCGTCGTCTACGCGTTCTCGACCGAGAACTGGAGCCGCGACGCCGGCGAGGTCGGCGCACTGATGGAGATCTTCGGCGAGACGATCGACCGCGAGCTGGAGGATCTCGCCGCGCAGGGCGTCCGCTGCCGTTTCGTCGGCCGCCGCGACCGCGCTCCCGGCTGGCTGCGCTCGAAGATGGAGCACCTCGAGGCCGCGACCGCCGACAAGACGAGGCTCCAGCTCTGGATCGCCTTCGACTACGGGGGTCGCGCCGAGCTCGTCGACGCTGCCCGCCGGCTGCTCGAGAGCGGCACCGACCCCGACGAGGTGGACGAGGCCGCGCTCGCCGCCTGTCTCTACGAGCCACAGATGCTTGACCCCGACCTCGTGATCCGCACCTCGGGAGAGCGCCGCATCTCGAACTTCCTCCTCTGGCAGTCCGCCTACGCCGAGTACGTCTTCACCGACACGCTCTGGCCCGACTTCGGGCCGGAGGAGCTCCGGACCGCGATCGAGGAGTACGCGCGCCGGCGCCGTAGATTCGGCGGACGTTGAGCAACTTCGCTTCCCGCATCCTGGTCGCGGCGGTCGGCCTCCCGCTCGTGCTGGGCGTGCTCTGGCTCGGCGGCTGGTGGCTGTTCACGCTCCTCGCCGTCGCCGCGTGCGTCGGGGTGCACGAGTTCGTGACGACGGCGCGGCCCCTGCGGCCGCTCGCGCCCGCGGTGTACGGCGGCGCGCTGCTCGCCCTCTTCGGCGCAGAGTCGGGAGGAGTGGTGTGGCTGCTCGGCGGCTTTCTCGCCACCTTCGTTCTCGCATTCGTGCTTCACGCGGTCTCGAGCACGCGCGCGCCGACGACGGCCGCGGTCGGGTCCACGGTCCTCGGCGCAGCCTGGATCGGGCTGGGGCTCGGCTTTTTCCTCCTGCTGCGCGAGATGCACGATCACGGGCGCCTGATCGCGTTCACGGTCGTGCTCACGGCGTGGGCCGCGGCGACCTTCGCCTACTTCGGGGGGCGGTGGCTCGGCCGCCACAAGCTCGCGCCGCGTCTCTCGCCGGGCAAGTCGTGGGAGGGGTTGCTGATCGGAGCGGCGGCGGGGGTCTTCGTGTCGTTCATCGCCCTCTACGACACGCGCGACAAGTACCTGGGCGTGTGGCAGGCCGTCGTCCTCGGGCTCGTGCTCGTGCTCGCCGAGGTGATCGGCGACCTCTTCGAGTCGGCGCTGAAGCGCGACCTCGAGGTGAAGGACACGGGTCGGCTGCTCGGCGGCCACGGCGGCATGCTCGACCGGATCGACGGGCTGCTCTTCGCCGCTCCTGCCGCGTATTTCCTCGTCGTCGCCTACGGCTTTCACTAGCCGACTCCCTACACTGAGCAGGTGAAACGCGTTGCGCTGCTCGGGGCCACGGGGTCGATCGGTCGCCAGGCGATCGAGATCGTCGAGGCGCATCCCGGGCTGGAGCTCTGCGCCGCAGCCTCCGGTTCGACGCCGCTCGACGACGTCGACAGCCCGCTGAAGGAGGTCGGCGGCGACCTGACCGAGCTGCTCGAGCGCGCACAGCCCGACGTCGTTCTCAACGCCGTCGTCGGCTTCGCCGGGGTGCACGCGACGCTCTGGGCGCTCGAGCGTGGCGTCGACCTCGCGCTCGCGAACAAGGAGAGCCTCGTCGCCGCAGGAGAGCTGGCACTCGCCGCCCGTGAGCGGGGGCGTGGCCGGATCCTCCCTGTCGACAGCGAGCACTCGGCCCTCTTCCAGTGCCTCGAGGGGCGCGAGCCGGAGCAGGTCGAGACGCTCGTGCTCACCGGCTCGGGCGGGCCCTTCCGCGGCCGCACGCGCGCCGAGCTCGAGGACGTCACACCCGAGCAGGCGCTCGCACATCCAACCTGGCGCATGGGGCCGAAGATCACGGTGGATTCCGCAACGCTCGCGAACAAGGGGCTCGAGGTGATCGAGGCGCACTATCTGTTCGACCTTCCCTACGACCGCATCGAGGTGGTGATCCAGCCGACGTCGATCGTGCACTCGCTCGTCCGCTTCCGTGACGGCGCGTCGCTCGCTCATCTCGGCTACCCCGACATGCGCGTGCCGATCTCGTACGCGCTCACATATCCGGAGCGCGCCGCGACGCCGCTGCCGCCGCTCGACCTCACCTCGCTGACGCTGGAGTTCTTGCCGCCAGACACCGACACATTCCCGATGCTCGCGCTCGCGCGGGCAGCCGGCCAGGAAGGTGGCAGCGCACCGTGCGTGTACAACGCCGCGAACGAGGTCGCCGTCGCCGCGTTCCTCGCGGGCCGCCTGCCGTTCCTCGGGATCCCGGAGGTCGTGGGGGAGACGCTCGCGACCGCAGGCACCGATCCGGTTCGCGACGTCGACGACCTCGTCGACGCCGACCGCACCGCGCGCGAGATCGCGGAAGGAGCGCTCGCGGCGGCATGACCTGGCTGATCGTGATCCTCGGTCTCGTGCTGGTCGTGTTCGTGCACGAGCTGGGCCACTTCTCGGTCGCGCTCGCGGTCGGGATGCGGCCGCGAAGCTTCTACATCGGCTTCCCGCCCGCACTCGTGAAGGTGCGGCGCAACGGGATCGAGTACGGGATCGGCATGATCCCGCTCGGCGGTCTCGTCCGGATCCCCGGAATGCACCGGCCGAGCGCGGCAGACCTTCGTACGTTCGTCGAGCCTGCCGTGCGCGAGCAGCCCGCGCTCGCACCGACCGTGGGCGCCGTTCGGCGCGCGCTCGACGCCGAGGATTACGACGCCGCCCGGCGCGCCTATCCGGAGCTGGAGCAGGACGTGGCCGCGGCGGGCCTGTCACCCGCTGCGAGGCGCTCGGCCGGGCGGGCGCTGCGCGACCTCGAGGAGGGGACTGCCCCCGATGCGTACTGGCGCGCGTCGACGTGGAAGCGCGTTGCCGTGATCGCCGCCGGGCCGCTAGCGAACATCTTCCTCGCGTTCGCGATTCTCTTCACCGTCTTCGCTGTGAGCGGCGGCCCTGCACAGACACCGCACTACACGAACAGAGTCGACAGCGTCGAGGCGGGGACCCCGGCGGCGGCCGCCGGCCTCCGGACAGGGGATCGCATCGTCGCTGTCAACGGCGTCCCGACCCGCACGTTCGGGTCGGTCTCGCATCTGATCGGAGGGAGCAACGGGCGCCCGGTAGTGCTGAGAGTGGTGCGGAACGGGCGGCGCCTGAGCGTCGGCCCCCGGTCGACCATTCGCAGCCAGGGCCGCTGGATCTTCGGTTTCTCGCCGGAACCGCGAGTCGTGAGCTACACCGTCGGAGGGGCCGCGCGCACCGCGGGATCCGACCTGTGGCAAGTCGTGACCGGCACTGCCGCGGGGTTCCGCGGGCTCTTCTCCCACGAGGGGCGGAGCCAGCTCTCCGGCCCGGTCGGGATCGTCCAGGTCTCGCACAGCCAGCTCGAGGCCGGCGGCACGTGGTACCTCCAGATCCTTGCGTTCGTGAGCATGTCGCTCGCGCTCATCAACCTCCTGCCGCTGCTGCCCCTGGACGGCGGACACATCCTCTTCTCGCTCATCGAGGGAGTCCGTCGCCGCGCTCTCGCCCGCGAGGTGTACGAGCGCGTCTCCGTGGTCGGCTTCGCGTTCATCCTGCTCGTGATGGTGATCGCGTTCTCGAACGACGTCTCCGGCGCTCCGCACTGAGGCGCTTCAGCGTCCTTTGAGGGCGGGATTCCGGCAGAACCCACCTGGCTAGACTGACTCGCGGATGGCCAGCAAGCGGCAGATTTCGGTCGGGGGCGTGCAGATCGGCGGCGGAGCGCCGGTCGTCGTCCAGTCGATGACGACCACGAAGACGCACGACGTCGAGGCGACGACCGCACAGGTCGCCGCGCTCGCGAGTGCCGGCTGCGAGATCGTCCGCGTCGCGGTCCCGAAGACGGAGGACGCGGAGGCGCTCTCGAAGATCGTCCGCTTCTCGCCTGTCCCGATCATCGCCGACATCCACTTCAACGCGAGCCTGGCGCTGAAGGCGATCGACCAGGGCGTCGCCGCCGTCCGCATCAACCCCGGCAACATCGGCGGCTCGGACAAGGTCGCCGAGGTCGTGCGCGCCGCGAAAGCGAAGGGGATCCCGATGCGGATCGGCGCGAACTCCGGCTCGCTGCCCAAGCATCTGGAGGAGCTCGCGCAGGCCGATCAGGCCGAGGCACTCGTCGAAGCCGCGCTCGAGGAAGTCCGCCTGCTCGAGAGCCTCGACTTCTACGACTTCAAGATCTCGGTCAAGTCGAGCCACGTGCCTACGATGATTCGCGCCTACCGGATGCTGTCGGAGAAGGTCGAGTACCCGCTCCACCTCGGCGTCACCGAGGCGGGAACCGTCTTCGCGGGCTCGATCAAGAGCGCGGTCGGCATCGGGACACTGCTCGCGGAGGGAATCGGCGACACGATCCGGGTCTCGCTCTCCTCTGACCCGGTGGAGGAGCCGAAGACCGCCTACGAGATCCTCAAGGCCCTCGGCCTGCGTGAGCGAGGCCCCGTGATGATCGCGTGCCCGAGTTGCGGCCGCGACAACGTCGGCGTCCACACGCTCGCCGAGGAGGTCGAGCTGCGCCTGCAGGAGTACCCGCAGCACTTCGAGGTGGCGGTGCTGGGCTGCGCCGTCAACGGACCGGGTGAGTCTGGCGACGCGGACTTCGGGATCGCCGGGGGCCGCGACGTCGGCTTCATCTACGCGCACGGCCGGGTGCTGAAGAAGGTCAGCTCCGACATCCTGATCGACGAGCTCTTCCACGAGATCGACAAGTGGATCGCCGAGGGGATGAACCGGCCCAAGCGCCTCAAGATGGCCAAGCCTGCAGCCCTGGCGATGGCCGAAGCCTCGCTGATCCCGCTCGAATAGGGTCCGGCGAGACCCGATGATCGCCCGAGCCTCACAGCTCTTCCTGCCGACCCTGCGCGACGCGCCGGCCGACGCCGAGGCCGCGTCGCATCAACTACTCGTGCGCGGCGGCTTCATCCGCCAGATCGGCGCCGGTCTCTGGGCCTTCCTGCCGCTCGGCTGGCGCGTACACATGCGGATCGAGCAGATCATCCGCGAGGAGATCAACGCGATCGGCGGCCAGGAGATGCGCGCTCCGACGCTCACGCCGGCGGAGCTCTGGGAGACGACCGGCCGGATCGACGTCCCGATCCTCTTCCACCTCTCGGACAGCGGCGGCCGGCCGTTCGTGCTCTCGTGGACGCACGAGGAGTCGATGACCTTCCTCGCGCGCGAGATCCAGTCGTACAAGCAGCTGCCGCAGGTCTGGTACCACTTCTCGAACAAGGACCGGGACGAGCCGCGCCCGCGCGGCGGCCTCCTGCGCGTCCGCGAGTTCGTGATGAAGGACTCCTACACGTTCGACGCCGACGAGTCCGGGCTCGACGCGGCCTTCGACCGACATGAGAAGGCATACGCGCGGATCTTCGAGCGCTGCGGTCTCGAGGCGTACCTCGTCGAGGCGGAGTCGGGGGTGATGGGCGGCAAGAGCTCGCTCGGCTTCCTCGCGCCGACGGGCTCGGGCGAGAACGAGCTCATGCGTTGCGAGAACGGCGACTACTTCGCTGACGCCGAGGCCGCGCGGGGCGCGCCGCCTCCGCCCGAGCTGCCGCCGCCTCTCGACTCGCCCGAAGCCGTCGACACGCCCGGCGTGACCACGATCGAGGACGTCGCGAACCTGCTCGGGATCGCCGAGTCCGCCACCTCGAAGGCGCTGCCGGTCGTGACCGGCGACCGCCTCGTCCTCGCGCTCGTTCGAGGCGACGACAAGCTCAGCCCCGAAAAGCTGGAGACGTTCTTCGAGGCCGCGTTCCGCCCGGCGACGGACGAGGAGATCCGCGCATCCTTCGGCGCCGGCGGAGGTTCGCTCGGGCCGGTCGGCGTCGACGTCCAGGTCGTCGCCGACGAGGCGCTTCGCGAGGGTCAGTACGTTGCCGGCGCGAACGGAGACGGCAAGCATCTGCGCGGCGTCCAGGCGGGTCGCGACTACGAGCCCGCCTTCGCCGACATCCGCCAGGCCAGGGACGGTGACGCCTGCCCCGAGTGCGGCGGCACCCTCCGCGTGCAGACGGCGATCGAGGTCGGCCACATCTTCAAGCTCGGCACGTTCCACTCGAAGGCGTTCGGCGCAACGTTTCTGGACGAGGACGGGAGGGAGAAGCCCATCGTCATGGGCAGCTACGGCATCGGCCTCGCACGCACCATGGCGGCGATCGTGGAGCAGTCCCACGACGAGGACGGCATCGTCTGGCCGCAGTCGGTCGCACCGTACGACGCACACGTGGTCGCGCTGCCCGGTGCCGACGAGATCGCGCTGCAGGCGGCGGAAACGCTCTCGGCGGCCGGGCTCGACGTCCTCCTCGACGACCGCGACCAGCGGGCGGGGGAGAAGTTCGCCGACGCCGACCTGATCGGTTGCCCGCTCCGAGTCACGGCGGGCCGGAAGAGCCTCGAGGACGGCAAGGTCGACGTGAGAAATCGCGCAAGCGGTGCCGAGAAGCGATTAGATGTTGCCGATCTGGCAACGGAGGCTTGAGGTGGCAAAGCGTCGGCGCTTCAGCGAGGAGGGGTTCGGCGAGACCGTCCAGCGCCTGATGGACGACCAGGGCGTGACGTACCGCCAGCTCGCGTCGCGCACGGGCCTCTCGGCCGGCTATCTCAACCACCTCGTGCACGGAAATCGGCCCGTCCCGTCCAATGACGTAGTCGCGACGCTCGCGGGTGCGCTCGAGGTCGAGCCCGAGCACTTCCGCGAGTACCGCCTCCGGGTGATCACCGACCGCCTCGAGGCGATGCCGGCGCTGATCGACCGCCTCTACCGCCAGCTCAACCGGCGCAGCTAGCGCAGCGCGTAGCGGAGGAACAGGTGCGAGCCATGCGCTCGCACCGAGCGAAGCCGCCCGGCGACTCGCGTCTGCGGGACGAGCTCGACGCCCTCGACGAGCCCGAGCCTGGCGGTTGCGGCGCGACCAGCGAGGATGGGGGAGACGGTGAGGAACAGCTCGTCGATGAGCTGCGAGGCGACGAGTGAGCCGAACATCGAGGGCCCCGCTTCCGTCAACACGACGGGACAGCCGCGGTCGCGCAGCAGGTCGATCGCGCGCGCGAGGTCGACCGTCTCGCCGTCGTTCACCGCGACGACCTCACTCGCACCGGGCACCGAGGCTCGCAGGCGAGACGCCGCTCCCTCGGTCGTGAGCACGAGCACGCCGGACTCGAGCACCGGATGGGCGGGGTCGAGCGAGGCGCCGGTGGTGACGACGGCGACGAGCGGCTGCTCGGGACGGCCACGCCGCGCCCGGAGCTCGAGGAGAGCATCGGCGGCCTCGGGATACGCGCGGTCGACCCGCCACGTCCCTTTCGGAGAGGCGAGCAGCGTGCCCGAACCGATGACGACGGCATCGGCGCACGCGCGCACCAGCGCGAGGACGAACCGGTCCGCCTCGCTGTGATCCCCGATCACCGCATGGGAGCGCGGCAGCCGCGGCACCGCCACGACTCCGTCGAGCGACTCGACGAAGTTCGCAACCACGCACGGCTCGTCGAGACCGATCGCGCCGCCGTAGAGCGTGGCGAGCGCCTCCGGCACGTCCCACCGTGGCAGGTCCTCGGCCTCGGCGAGGACCCTGAACGCTTCGGTCACCGGGTCAGACTAAGGAACTCGGCGCGCAGAGCTGCGTCGTCGTCGTACAGGCCGCGCCAGACCGTGGTCACGGTCAGGGAGCCGTCCTCCTCGACGCCGCGCATCGCGGTGCACATGTGGGCGGCCTCGAGCCTGACGGCGACCCCGCGCGCGCCCGCGAGCTCGCGCAGGCCGTCCGCGATCTCCTCGGCGAGTCGCTCCTGCACGGTGAACCGGCGCGCGTAGAGCCGCACGAGGCGCGTGAGCTTGGAGATGCCGAGGATCTCGTCGCCGGCGACGTAGCCGACATACGCGCGCCCGTGGAACGGAAGAGCGTGATGCTCGCACAGCGCGTAGAAGCCGATGGGGCCCTCGACGATCTGCGCGTGCCGCCCCTCGACGCCCTCGGGACGCTCGGTCGGGAAGACGGTGCGGAGCTTGGGATCGCCGTCGTAGCCGGCGGTCGCGTCGTAGAGCGCACGGACGAACCGGCGCGGCGTGTCGCGCGTGCCCGGCGTGTCGAGGTCGAGCCCGAGCGCCTCAAAGATCTCGGCGGCGTTGAGCTCGAGACGCTCCCAGTCGGCCGGCGTGAGATCGCGCGCGACCTCGCCCTCGTGGGCCGGAAGCTCGAAGACGTTACTGCTCACGCAAGTTCCTCCTGTCCTCTGGGCGCACGCCGCGGCA
>JAICLM010000226.1 GCA_025927435.1 Thermoleophilia bacterium
CGAGCGGGTCACCGCGGCGGCGGACATCTACGCCGTCGGCGCCGTGCTCTACGAGCTGCTCACCGGCGAGCCCTCGCGGACGGTCGGCTCGCTGGCCGAGCTCGCAGCGGAGGACGGCTTCCGGCCTCCCGACCTCGCCTCGCGCGCTCCCCAGGCTCCGCCGGGCCTCGTGGCCGCGGTGACAGCCTGCCTGTCCGTAAGTCCGGAGGACAGGCCCCCGACAGCCGCGGCGCTCGCGCAGTTGCTCGCCCCGGCCGCGTCCGAAGCCGAAACGCTCGCGCTGCCGCCGGAGCCGGCGCAGCGTGCCACGGAGCTCCTCGCGCGGCCTGAGGGTGCACGCTCGCGGTCGGCGGGGCGGCGGGTCGCGGCGATCGCGGCCGTCGTCGCAGCTGCCGTCGCCGGTCTCGTGGCAGCCGTCGCGCTGAGCAGTGGCGGAGGGAATGCCTCGCCCTCGCCGAGGCCGACGCCTCGTACCGTGGACCCGCCCGCCGCCGGGACGAACGTCGCCGACCAGGCGCGCAACCTTGCCCAGTGGCTCCGGCAGCACAGCGGCTGAGCGCGGCTCGGGCACAATTCGCGCAGGGTGGGCAACGCGCTGATCGCATATCTCGCGGCGGCGGTCGTGGCCGCGTCTCATGCAGCCGCGCCGCCGAACGGTGCGGCCTCGGCTCTCGCCGCGAGGCCGCTGCACGGCAGCGTCGTCCTCCGCGCCCGGCCTGACGGCCCCCGTCTCGTCCGAGTCGGTCCGCTCGGCCCGCTCGGCGGCCCGCTCGTGTTCGGAGTCGTGGGCGTCCGCGACCGCTGGCTCGAGGTGACTGCAGAGGCGCTCCCGAACGGCCACCACGGCTGGGTGGAGTTCGGCCGGGATGTCTCGGTGCAGCCGGTCGACTGGACGCTGCGCGCCTCGCTCTCCCGGCGGGAGCTCGAGGTGGTCGGACAGGGCCGGGTCGTCCGGAGGATCCCGCTCGGGGTCGGCGCCCCCGGCTCTCCCACACCGACCGGCCGCTTCGCCGTCGCGGAGAAGATCTCGGGCCCGTTCGGCCCCGCCTTCGGCTGCTGCATCCTCGCCCTGACCGCGCGCCAGCCGAACCTTCCACCCGGCTGGAACACCCACATCAGGTACTACATCGCGATCCACGCCGGTTCGGGCCAGGGCGCGGCGGTCTCGGCCGGTTGCCTGCACGCCACGGAGGCGGACGTGCGCTACCTGATGCGCACCGTTCCGCTCGGGACGCCTATCGAGATCTCTCCTTGATCGTGTGCGATGATCGGCGTCCGATGAGCGCCGCAATCGAGCTGCACGAGCACGAGGAAGAGGAGGATCTGCCAGCCTGGAGCCTGCCCGCGGAGGCGGTCGACCGCATCCGCGTGCCGGTGACGCTGCCCGACCAGGTCACGCGAGAGTGGGCGTGGGGTGGCTCGACGGGCGCCGGCGTCCGCGTCTGCATCCTCGACAGCGGTATCGAGCTCGACCACCCGCTCGTCGGGCGCGTCGACCACTCCGTCGCCGTTCTGCGCGACGAGGAGGGCGAGTTGCACGTCGTCGAGGACGACGAAGGCGACCTCTGCGGCCACGGCACGGCGTGCGCCGGCGTCGTGCGCTCGCTCGCGCCCGACTGCGAGCTGACCAGCGTGCGCGTGCTCGGCGCCGGCTACAAGGGCGGCGGCGAGACCATGTTGCGCGGGCTGGCCTGGGCGATCGAGCAGGAGTTCCCCGTTGTGAACATGAGCCTCTCGACGACCCGCACGAAGTATGTGGAACGGCTTCACGAGCTCGCCGACCGCGCCTACTTCAAGCGCGTCCTTCTCGTCGCGTCGGCTCACAACATGCCCGTCGAGAGCTTTCCCTGGCGCTTCGCGAGCGTCATCTCCGTCGGGAGCCACGAGGAGACCGACGGGCTGACCTTCTACTACAACCCCACGCCGCCGGTCGAGTTCTTCGGGCGCGGTCTCGACCTCGACGTCGCGTGGCTCGGCGGTGGGACGCTCCGCTGCACCGGCAACAGCTTCGCCACGCCCCACATCGCCGGTATCTGCGCGCTCATCCTCGGCAAGCATCCGGACCTGACGCCGTTCCAGCTCAAGAGCGTCCTCTACCAGACGGCCTCCAACGCGAAGGGAGCAGCGGCATGAGCGATCTCGAAGCGGCTGTCGCCGCGGGTGTCCTGGGAGCGGACGAGGCGCACCGCGCGCTCCTGCAGGCGACCGTGGAGGTGGCCCGTGCCATCTACGGCGCGAAGGCGGCGTCCGTGTTCCTGCTCGACGAGGAAGCGGACGAGCTCGTGTTCGAAGCAGTGGCCGGCGAGGGGGAGGGCGAGCTGATCGGCATGCGGTTCCCGGCGGACACCGGCATTGCCGGCTGGGTGCTCACCACGCGCCAGCCGTTGATCGTCGACGACCTGAGCGCCGACACGCGCTGGTCGCGGACCGCCGCCGAGTCGACCGGCTACGTGCCGAAGAGCATGATGGCCGTGCCGCTGCTCGTCGAGGAGCGCGCGCTCGGAGTGCTCAACGTGCTCGACCGGCCCGAGGAGTCGAGGGTGAGGCTCTCGGAGGTCGACCTGCTCGGCCTGTTTGCCAACCAGGCGGCTATTGCGCTCGACCTGCTGCAGCGGGCACGCCGCGCGCGCGAGGCTCTGGCCGGCGAGGGCCGCCTCGCACCGCTCGCACGGGTTGCCGGACGCCTCGAGGAAGACGAGCGCGACGCCGCGCTCGAGCTGCTCCGGGCGCTCGACCGGCTGCTCGCCGAGACGACCTAGCCCGCGAGCGCGCCCGCAGGGAGGCGGGTCGTCACGATGTTCTCCGTTGCGGCGAGCGTCGGCGCATGGCCCGTCACGGCGGTCAGGAACTCGTCCCTTTCGACCGCGAAGAGGTGGAGCTGCTCCAGCGCCCGCACGGTCGCGGTCCGAGGGACGTCGCGGAGCAGGGCGATCTCACCGAAGAAGTCGCCGTAGCCGAGCTCCCGGTTCGTACCGTCGTCGCGCTCCACGACGGCCCTGCCGCCGGCGATCGCGTAGAAGTGGTTGCCCACCTCGCCGCGCGCGACGACGACCTGGTCGGGCGCGGCCGAGATGGAGGTGGCCCCAGCGGCCAGGCGCTCGAGCACCGACTCCGGCAGGTCCGCGAAGATCTCGATCCTCCGCAGCAGCTCGAGCGGCTCCTCCGCGATCACTGCCTCGTCGTCGATCCGGCGCAGGCTCGGCCAGAGGGGGACGAGCAGGACGGGAACGGACAATCCGGTCGCGATCAGCGCTCCCTTCGCTCCGAGCCAGTCGACGACGACTGGGGCGGCGACCGAGCCGATCGCCATACCGCCCAGGGCCAGGGTCCCGAGAAAGCCGAACACGCGGCCCATCACCTCGTTCTCGGTCGAGCGCTGGATCAGCGTCACGCTGTTGACCTGGAAGAAGATCGCGCCGACCCCGATGGCGCCGACGAGGATGAGCGCAGGCGCCAGCGACGAAACGGCGGCGGCGAGTGCGAGCGGCGCGGTCGAGAGCAGGAGGCCGATCGCGAACCCTCCTGCCAGCCGCCGGCGCGCCGCGTAGGCGGCGACGACGACGGCACCGAGGATGCTGCCGATGCCCATCGCGGTGTTAAGCCAGCCGAGGCTGGCGTTACC
>JAICLM010000145.1 GCA_025927435.1 Thermoleophilia bacterium
GCCGTCCGCGAGCGCGGCCTCGAGCGTGCCGTACTGCGCCAGCACCTCGGCGGCCTTCTTCGGGCCGATCCCCCGCGCGCCCGGCAGCTTGTCGGACGGGTCGCCCCGCAGCGCGATCAGATCCGGCACCTGCTCGGGCTCGACGCCGTAGCGCTCGCGCACCTCGGTGGGTCCGATCCGCGCGAGCTCGCTCACACCGCGTCTCGGCTGCAGGATCGTGACGCGCTCGCTCGACAGCTGGAAGGAGTCCCGGTCGGACGTCGCCACGAGCACGTCTCCCGGCCACTCCCGCGCCGCGGCCGCGAGGAAGTCGTCGGCCTCGTAACCGGGCGCCTTCGCGACGAGAAAGCCGAACGAGCTCACGACCTCGGGCAGGATCTCGAGCTGCTCGAGAATCGACTCCTCGAACACCCTCCCCGACTGGTACGGCTCGAAGGCCTCGTGCCGGTAGGTCGGCACCGAGAGCGTGTCCCAGGCGACGAGGACGGAGTCCGGCTGCTCCGCCTGCCAGAGCCGGACGAGCATATTGGTGAAACCCACGACTGCGTTGAGGCGGATCGACTTCGGCAACGCGTGATAGGCGCGATGCGCGAAGGAGTCGCCGTCGATTGCGAGCAGGACGCTCACAGCGTCTCCTCGAGCTCGGCGATGCGCGCCATCAATCGGTCGGTGGCCTCCTGCGAGGTGTGACGCATGTCGCCACTTTGGCGCAGATCGTCCAGCTCGATCGGAGCGCCGTACGCCACGCGCAGCGGCCCGAGCCTCAGCAGGCGGTCGGTACCGGCTACGGCCGCCGGCACGAGCGGCACCCCCGCCTCCAGTGCGATCCGTGCCGCACCGGAGCGCGCACGGGCCTGGTGCTTCTTGACGAGACCCTTCTTGCGCCGCGTGCCCTCCGGGAACATCACGACGACGTTGCCGTCCCGCGCGAGCCCGATGGCTGTCTCGACCGCCTCCCGGTCGGCGAGGCCGCGATGCACCGGAAAGGCACCCGCGGCGTCGAGCAGGTACCTCGCGGGCCACCAGTACAGCTCGGCCTTCGCCATGAAACGAAGCCACCGCCGCGGCCAGAGCGGCATTCCCAGCGGCCACGGATCGAAGTTCGAGAGGTGGTTGCAGGAGAGCACGTAGCCGCCGGTCGGAGGCACGTTCTCCACCCCCTGCGCGCGCAGCCGGAACAGCCCGCGCAGGATCGGCCAGCTCAGCACGGCAACGACGCTGTAGAGAAGCGGCGGACGCACGCCAGGGAGTATTCCGCCTGCGCCGTGGCTATCGTGACCCGCCGATGCCGAAGCGCTTGGTCATCGTCGAGTCCCCGGCGAAGGCGCGGACAATTGCCGGTTACCTCGGGCCCGACTTCGTCGTCGAGTCCTCCGTCGGCCACATTCGCGACCTGCCCGACAGCGCCGCCGAGATCCCCGAGCAGTACAAGGGCGAGTCGTGGGCGCGCCTCGGCGTGGATGTCGAGCACGGGTTCGAGCCGCTCTACGTCGTGGATCCCGACAAGAAGAAGACGGTCTCGCAGCTCAAGAAGCAGCTGGCCGAGGCCGACGAGCTCCTGCTCGCCACGGACGAGGACCGCGAGGGCGAGGCGATCGCCTGGCACCTCCTCGAGGTGTTGAAGCCGAAGGTGCCCGTGCGCCGGATGGTCTTCCACGAGATCACGCGCGACGCGATCGAGCAGGCGCTCGACGACACGCGCGAGGTCGACGAGCGGCTCGTCGACGCCCAGGAATCGCGGCGGATCCTCGACCGGCTCTACGGCTACGAGGTCTCACCGGTCCTCTGGAAGAAGGTCATGCGCGGGCTCTCGGCCGGCCGCGTCCAGTCGGTCGCCACCCGTCTCGTCGTCGAGCGCGAGCGAGAGCGGATGGCCTTCCGCGCCGCCGAGTGGTGGGACCTCGTCGCCACCTTCGACCCCGAGAGCTTCGAGGCGAGACTCGTCTCCCTCGACGGGAGCAGGATCGCGACCGGCCGCGACTTCGGTCCCGACGGAAAGCTGCGCGGCGAGGCGCGTCAGCTCGACGAGGACGCCGCGCGCGGCCTCGCCGACCGGCTTCAGGGCTCGTCATTCCAGGTCGCGCGTGTCGAACGGAAGCCGTACGTCCGCCGCCCGAGCCCGCCGTTCATGACGTCGACGCTGCAGCAGGACGCGAGCCGCAAGCTCCGCTTCTCGGCGCAGACGACGATGCGGCTCGCGCAGCGCCTGTACGAGAACGGCTACATCACGTATATGCGCACCGACTCGACGACGCTGTCGGAGTCGGCGCTCACCGCCGCGCGCGAGCAGGTCACCTCTCTCTTCGGCGCCGACTACGTGCCGCCGGAGCCACGCCGCTACGAGCGGAAAGTCAAGAACGCTCAGGAGGCCCACGAGGCGATCCGCCCCTCGGGTGACCGCTTCCGGACGCCGCAGGACGTGCGCTCCGAGCTCTCCCCCGACGAGCACGCGCTCTACGAGCTGATCTGGATGCGGACGATCGCATCCCAGATGAAGGACGCGCAGGGGCAGACCGTGTCGCTGCGGATCGCTTCCAGCCAACGCGAAGCGGTGGAGTTCGGCGCCTCCGGCACCGTGATCACGTTCCGCGGGTTTCTTGCCGCGTACGAGGAGGGGCGAGACGCAGACCGCGAGGCTGCCGAGAGCGACGAGGAGCGCCGCCTGCCGAACCTGTCGGAGGGCGACTCGGTCGAGCTACGCGAGCTCGAGCCCCAGGGCCACGAGACGAGCCCTCCGGCCCGCTATACCGAGGCGACGCTCGTGCGGACGCTCGAGGAGCTGGGCATCGGGCGGCCGTCCACCTACGCCTCGATCCTCGGCACGATCCTCGACCGAGGCTACGTCTTCAAGCGCGGCGCCGCCCTCGTTCCGGCGTTCCTCGCCTTTTCCGTCGTGGGCCTGCTCGAGAAGCACTTCGGCCGGCTCGTCGACTACGACTTCACCGCCTCGATGGAGGACGACCTCGACCGCATCGCGGCGGGGGACGAGCAGCGAGTCCAATGGCTCGGCCGCTTCTACTTCGGTGACGGCTCCGACGGTCTGCACGACCTGGTTTCGGACCTCGGCGCGATCGACGCGCGCGAGATCAACTCCCTCGAGATCGGCGACGGGATCGTCCTGCGCGTCGGCCGCTACGGGCCGTACCTCGAGCGCGGTGAGCAGCGCGCGAGCGTGCCCGAGGAGCTCGCACCCGACGAGCTGACGCTCGAGCGGGCCGAGGAGCTCCTCGCCCAGCCGAGCGGAGACCGCGAGCTCGGCACGCATCCCGACACGGGCCTTCCGATCGTCGCGCGCACGGGGCGCTACGGCCCGTACGTCACCGAGGCCCTGCCGGAGGGGTCGAAGGAGAAGGCGCGCACCGCCTCGCTCTTCAAGACGATGTCCCTGGACACCGTGACGCTCGAGGACGCACTCCGTCTCCTGCAGTTGCCGCGTGTCGTCGGCGTCGCCGAGGACGGGGAGGAGATCGTCGCGCGCAACGGCCGTTACGGCCCCTACATCCAGAAGGAAAAGGAGTCACGCTCGCTCGAGTCCGAGGAGCAGCTCTTCACCATCGATATGCCGGGCGCGCTCGCCCTCCTCGCACAGCCCCGGCAGCGGCGCGGGCAGCAGAGGACAGCGACCAAGCCGCTCCGCGAGCTCGGTACCGATCCGGTCGGCGGCAAGGAGATCGTGCTCAAGGAAGGGCGCTTCGGCCCCTACGTCACGGACGGCGAGACGAACGCCAGCCTTCGCAAGGGCGACGACCCGGAGACGATCACACTCGATCGCGCCGCCGAGCTGCTCGCCGAGCGCCGCGCGAAGGGCCCCGCGAAGAAGGGCGGCCGCCGCCGCAAAGGTTCCTGAGCGTCCTCCACAAACTTCGACGACCGGTCCGCGTCCTATGCTCACGGACCGGGTCGAAGCGCGGAATACACTTGCCGCGCGGCTCGTTCGAGCGTCCGGCGCGTGTCGGAGAGGCGGCACTCCCGGGCGAGGGTGGTAACCGGAGGACTTCCCTCCTAAGGTACGAAGGCTTGCCGAGAAGCGACGAAGCAGGACGAAGGGACTGAGGGAGCGCTGACGCAGAACCAGCTCAACGATTTGCTCGAGTCGGACCAGATCCGCGCCATGGTCGAGGGCGCCGAGGAGCGCGGGTTCATCGATCCCGCGCAGATCACGGCGTTCGCGGCCGAGCTCGAGCTCAACGACGACGAGGTCGAGGAGCTCACCAGGGAGCTCGAGCGCACCGGGCTCGAGATCGGCCAGCCCGCGGCGCAGGCGGTCGAGGCCCAGCCGGTCGAGGCGCCGAAGGCGGCCGAGAAGGAAGAGCAGGAGGAGCCGGCCCCCGAGCCCGCCGTGGCCACGGTCGCCATCTCCGGCTCGGCCGACAGCCTGCAGCTCTTCCTCGCCGACGTCGGGCGTCACAAGCTGCTCACGGCGGCCGAAGAGGTCATGCTCGCGAAGCGGATCGAGCGCGGCGATCCGACCGCCAAGCGTCACATGATCGAGTCGAATCTCCGGCTCGTCGTCTCGATCGCGAAGGGCTACCGCGGGCTCGGCGTTCCGTTCCTCGACCTGATCCAGGAGGGGACGCTGGGGCTGAACCGCGCCGTGGAGAAGTTCGACTGGCGCCGCGGCTACAAGTTCTCGACCTACGCGACCTGGTGGATCCGCCAGTCGGTGCAGCGCGCGGTCGCGAACCATGCGCGCACGATCCGCGTCCCCGTCCACGTCGTCGAGCGGCAGCAGAAGCTGTCGCGCGCGGCGCGCCGGCTCGAGGTCGAGCTCGGGCGCGAGGCGACGAAGGAGGAGCTCGCGGAGGCGACGGGCCTCCCGATGCAGCACGTCGACGAGGCGCTCGGCGCGGCCAACGCATCGGTCTCGCTCAACCAGACCGTGGGCGCCGACGATGAGGGCGAGCTCGGCGACCTGTTTGCGGACCGCGAGGCCGCCGATCCGTTCGACGAGGCCGAGGAATCGCTCCGCCGGCAGGGCGTGCGGCGCGCACTCGAGGCGCTCCCCGAGCGCGAGCGGCGGATCCTCGAGCTGCGCTTCGGCTTCGAGGGCGAGCCCTGGACGCTCGAGGCGATCGGGAACGAGCTCGACCTGACGCGTGAGCGGGTTCGCCAGCTCGAGGGTCAGGCGCTGTCCCGGCTCGGCGCGCTCCGCGACCTCATCTCGGTCGCGGCCGCCTAGCTGTAGTTCACGACGAGCTCCGGCTCGGCGACATTGGTGTTGCGGAACACGAACGCCGCGCGTTCGTGCGGGCGCTGCTCCTCGATATAGCGCCGCTGGGCGGGCACGTAGCGGACGCGGTACCGCTCCTCGATCTCCTCGAGCGAGTCGAACCAGGGGCGGTCGCGCTTCGCGCCCCGGCGAGCGGCGACGTCGAGGTCGACGTCGATCCAGATCGTCGCGTCCCATAGGTCGCCGAGCTCGGGCCGCTGCAGGAAGACGCCGTCGGCGACGACCACGAGGTCGGCCGGGCCGTCGATGCTCAGCACATGGGCGCGGAAGCGCTCAACGTCGAACGTGTCGAGGTAGTAGCCCTCGGGTGAGAGGTCGCCACGGATGTAACGCTCGCCCGGTGGCCGCTCGAAGTAGTCGACGGAGACACGCACGCAGGGACGGCCTCGCTTCGTCAGGAGCTGCGCGACCTCCTCGGCGAGGACGGTCTTGCCGGCGGCGTCCACGCCGTCGATCCCGATCCGGGTCAGC
>JAICLM010000303.1 GCA_025927435.1 Thermoleophilia bacterium
AGGTTCTGGTCGCGCGGCTCTTCCCGCTTGCGACCGTCGTCACGCCGAACCTGCTCGAGGCGCGGACGCTCACGGAGTCGGAGGCGCCGCCGGACGACCTGGCGGAGGCGCTCGTGGGGCTCGGCGCCCGGGCCGCGCTCATCACAGGCGGCCACGGCGACGAGCCGGCCGACCATCTATTCGACGGCAGCGAGCATCTCGAGATTCCGTTCGAACGCCACGACGCCGGCGCGACGCACGGCTCCGGGTGCACCCACTCGGCGACGCTCGCCGCGCTCCTCGCGCGCGGGCTTTCCCTGGCCGAGGCCGCTCGCGGTGCTGCAGACGCTGCTTCCCGCGCTGTCGCGCAAGGGCTTCCCGAGATAGGCGGCGGCGACGGCCCGGTGGACGTGCTCGGAGCTGCTTCGCGATGAGCGTCTCTCCGGGAACGACGCTGCGCGAGCTGCGCGAGCGGAAGCCGCTCGTCCACCAGATCACGAACTACGTCGTCATGAACGAGACGGCCAACGCGACGCTCGCGCTCGGCGCGCTCCCGGTGATGGCGCACGCGCCCGAGGAGGTCGAGGAGATGGTCGGGCTCGCCGCGGCGCTCGTGCTGAACATCGGCACGCTTTCGCAGCATTGGATCGAGGCGATGCTGCCGGCCGGCCGCGCGGCGAGCGAGCGCGGGATCCCGGTCGTGCTCGATCCGGTGGGCGCGGGCGCGACCGCGTACCGGACCGACACGGCGCGGCGGATCCTCGACGAGGTCCGCGTGACCGTGCTGCGCGGGAATGCCGGGGAGGTCGCGACGCTCGTAGGCGCGGAGGCCGAAGTGCGCGGCGTGGAGTCGATCGCCTCCGGGCTCGAGCCGGCCGAGCTCGCGCGTGAGGCCGGAAGACAGCTCGGGCTCGTCGCCTCCGTCACCGGGCCGGTCGACCAGGTCTCGGACGGCGAACGAACCCTTGCGGTGGCGAACGGTCATCCGCTGCTCGCCGCTGTCACGGGCACCGGCTGCATCTCGTCCGCGCTCACCGGCTGCTTCCTCGCCGCAAAGCCCGAGGAACCGCTCGAGGCCGCCGCCGAGGCGCTCGCCGCGCTCGGCGTCGCGGCCGAGGATGCTGCGGAGGGAGCGGCCGGCCCCGGCACCTTCCACGCGCGGCTCTACGACGCGCTCGCGGCGCTCGACCCGGAAACGCTCGACGGCCGGGCGCGTATCTCGTGACGGCTCTCGGCGAGGTCGGCGAGCTGGGGTTGCTCGCCGCGCTCGAGCAACATGGGCTCGTGCAGGGGATCGAGCACGACGCTGCGGTCGTGGAGGGGCTCGTCGTGACGCAGGACGCGCTCGTCGAGGGCGTCCACTTCCGCTTCGACCTGCTCGACTGGCGTGGGCTCGGCGAGCGCGCCGCCGCCGTCAACATCAGCGACCTCGCCGCCTCTGGAGCCGAGCCGCTCGCCCTCCTCGTGTCGCTCGGGCTGCCCGCAGAGACCCAGCTCGAGGACGTGCTCCAGCTCTACTCCGGCCTGAACGAGCGCGGCGTCCCCGTGCGGGGCGGAGACACGACCCGAGCCGACG
>JAICLM010000208.1 GCA_025927435.1 Thermoleophilia bacterium
CATCGGGTCCTTCGCCAACGTCTTCGCGCCGCAGCTCGTCGTCCTCGGCGGCGGCTTCGGCGTCGCGGCCTTCGACTACCTGCGCGGGCCGGCGGAGGAGGTCGCACGTCGGGAGGCTCTCGAGCCGATGCGCAGAGACGTGCGGCTGGCGAAGGCCGAGCTCGGTACGGCGGCGGGCCTGATCGGCGCCGCCTTCGTGGGGTTCGAGGCGCTGGACGCGGGCTGATGCCGCTCGCCGTCTGCGCGACGCCGATCGGGAACCTCGAGGACGTCACGCTCCGCGTCCTCGCCGAGCTGGCCGCCGCCGACGTGGTCCTGTGCGAGGACACGCGCCACACCCGCGTCCTGCTTCGGCGCCACGGGATCGAGGCGAGGCTTCTCTCGTACCACGAGCACAACGAGGCGCAGCGAACGGCCGAGCTGCTGCCGCGGCTCGAGGCGGGAGAGCGGATCGCGCTCGTCTCCGACGCAGGTCTGCCGGGGATCTCCGATCCCGGGGCGCGGCTCGTGCGGGCGGCCGTCGAGGAGGGCGTCGACGTGACCGTGCTACCTGGGCCGTCGGCGGTCGAGACCGCGCTCGTCGCCTCCGGGCTCGTGGCGGAGCAGTACCGCTTCCTCGGGTTTCTCCCGCGCGGTGAGAAGAAGCTCGCGGAGCTCTGGGACGAGCTCCGCGGCTGGCCGTGGCCCGCGGTGGCGTTCGAGTCGCCGCGGCGGCTGCCCACGACGTTGCGCTCGCTCGCGGCGGCCGATCCGGCGCGCGAGCTTGCCGTCTGCCGCGAGCTCACGAAGCGGTTCGAGGAGGTGGCACGCGGGACGGCGGCTGAGCTTGCGGAACGGTTCGACGACGCACCGAAGGGCGAGATCACGCTGGTCCTCCGGCCGAGAGCGGCTTTTGACGACGCCGGTGAGAGTGGTGCACTCGTGGCTGTCGCAGAGCTCGTCGGGGCCGGCGTATCGAGGCGGCAGGCGGCCGAGATCGTCTCGCGCCTGGTGGGCGTCTCGCGAAACCGGCTCTACGAGCAGTCCCTGTAAGCAGATTTGACAACGGATCCAGACGGCGCTATTCTGCTTTTCCTGTTGCTCGCATTGACAACATCACGGCGGTTCGCGCTCCTCGTCTTCGTCTTCCTCATCTGGACGCCGGCGGCGTACGCCTGGAGCCGGCCCGTGCAGGGGCCGGTCCTGCAGCCGTTCGCCTACGACGAAGCGCAGCCGTATGCCGCCGGACAGCACCGCGGTGTCGACCTCGGCGCCGACGCTGCCGGCGAGACCGTGGTCGCGCCCGCGGGGGGCACCATCAGCTTCGCGGGGACAGTGCCGACGAACGGCAAGTCGGTGACGATCGAGACCGCGGACGGCTACTCGGTGACGCTGACGCACCTCGGCTCGATCGCCGTCGTCAAGGGCGCGACGGTCGCCGAGCAGGACGAAATCGGAACGGTCGGCCCGAGCGGCACGCCCGAGGTGGACGCGCCGTACGTCCACCTCGGGATTCGCGTGACGGCCGATCCGAACGGCTACATCGACCCGCTGAGCCTGCTTCCACCCGTTCCACAGAGTGGTGCGGAGCAGAGTGGTTCGACGGCAGGACAGCCGAGCTCGACCGCCGCGGCGTCGGCTGCGCCCGCGAAGAGCAAGCCGGCGCGCTCGATGCATGCGAGACCGCACGTGGCAGCCGACCACGCGAGCACGCAGGGAGTCTCGACCCAGGGGCACGGCCGTGGGCAGGAATCCAGCAAGCCCGCCGAGCCACGTGACTCCGCTCACCGGCCGAAGGCACGCGATACGCGCACGCCGCTCGAGGTCGCGACGCCTCGGTCTCGGCCCAGCGTGCGGACGGCCTCGATCCGGAGGCCCTTCGTCGAGCCGGCGGCTCTCGGATCGCGGACGGCCGCCCCGAGCGCGCAGCCCCGCCCCGACTCGGCCGTCTCGGTGGTCGGGCTCGTGTGTAACGGAGCCACAGCGCTGTGCGCGCTCGGCGCGGCGCTCGCCGCGAGTCGGAGACGGCGTCGTGGACGCGCGATCCCGGCTGCAGGAGCCCAGGTGCTCCACCTGGCGCCGCCGGTGGTCGAGCGGCGCCGCGTCTCCCGGGCCGCGTAGGTCACCGGAGCCGGTTCGTATGATCTGGGGCCTTCCCCGAGCCCTGGAAGGAGCTGTCGCCGGTGGCGGAGACGCCGCAGAAGATCCTCGTCGCAGTCGCATGGCCATATGCGAGCGGTCCGCGGCATCTCGGCCACGTCGCCGGTCCCGGTGTGCCGTCTGACGTCTTCGCGCGCTATCACCGGCTCAAGGGCAACGACGTCCTAATGGTCAGCGGTACGGACGAGCATGGCACGCCGGTCATGGTGTCCGCCGACCGCGAGAGCGTGACCCCGCGGGAGCTCGCCGACCGTAACAACGCGCTGATCCTCGACGACTACGTCCGTCTCGGCATGACGTACGACTGTTTCACGCGAACGACGACCCGCAACCACTACGCCGTCGTCCAGGACATGTTCCGGGCGTTGTACGAGAAGGGATTCCTCATCGAGCAGACTGCGCTCGGAGCGATCTCGCCCGCGACCGGCCGCACGCTTCCCGACCGCTACATCGAGGGCACCTGCCCGATCTGCGGCTACGGCGAGGCCCGCGGCGACCAGTGCGACAACTGCGGCAACCAGCTCGACCCGGTCGACCTCATCGACCCGCGCTCGGTCGTGGACGGCTCGACCCCCGAGTTTCGCGAGACGACGCATCTGTTCCTCGACCTGCCGGCGTTCCGCGAGCGGCTCGTCGAGTGGATCGAGGCGCAGACGCACTGGCGCCCCAACGTGCGCAACTTCGCGCTCAACCTCGCGCGGGAGGTGAAGCCGCGCGCGATGACCCGCGACATCGACTGGGGCGTCCCAGTTCCCGTCGAGGGCTACCCCGAGGACACGAAGCGCATCTATGTCTGGTTCGACGCGGTGATCGGCTATCTCTCGGCCAGCGTCGAATGGGCGCACAACGTCGGCCGGCCCGAGGCGTGGCGGGAGTGGTGGCAGAGCCCCGACGCGCGCAGCTTCTACTTCATGGGAAAGGACAACATCGTCTTCCACGCCGTCATCTGGCCCTCGATGCTGATGGGCTACGGCGACGACCTGCAGCTCCCCTACAACGTCGTCTCCAGCGAGTACCTGACGATGAGCGGCAGCAAGGCGAGCACGAGCCGCGGTCATGCGATCTGGGTCAAGGGCTTCCTCGACCGCTACGAGCCCGACGCGCTGCGCTACTACCTCACCGCCGCGGGGCCGGAGACGCAGGACAGCGACTTCACCTGGGAGGAGTTCGTCCGCCGCACGAACGACGAGCTGCTCGCCAACTGGGGCAACCTCGTCAACCGGACGCTCGTGAACGCCCAGCGAAACTTCGGCGCGGTCCCCGAGCCGGGTCCTCTTACCGAGGGCGATCGCGCGCTCCTCGACGCGGTCGAGCACGCATTCGACACGGTCGGCGAGCACATCGAGAACGCCCGCTTTCGGGCTGCGCTGGGCGAGTGCATGGCGACGAGCGCGCTCGCGAACCAGTACCTCTCGGACCAGGCGCCGTGGGCCCTCGTGAAGACCGACCGCGAGCGGGCCGGAACCGTGCTGTACGTCGCGCTCAGCGCCGTCGACTCACTGAAGACGCTGTTCACGCCGTTCCTTCCGTTCAGCTCCCAGGCCTTGCACGAGCTACTCGGCTACGAGGGCTGGATCGCCGGACCACTCGAGCGCCGTACCGTCCAGGAGGACGACGGCTCCGTGCACGAGATCCTCACGGGCGACTACGCGAGCTGGGTCGGCTCCTGGGCGCCGAGCGAGTTGTCGGCCGGCCAGACGCTGCGCGAGCCGCGGCCTCTCTTCCGCAAGCTGGACGCGGAGGAAGTCATCGCGTCCGAGCTCCCGTGATCGACACGCATGCGCACCTCACCTCGCTGGAAGACCCCGACGAGGCGATCCGGCGTGCGGCCGACGCCGGCGTCGACCGGATCCTCACTGTGGGCACGAACGTGGAGGACTGCCGCCGGGCCCTCTCGCTCGCCGAGCGGCACGACGGCGTCTACGCGATCCTCGGCATCCATCCGCACGACGCCGGAACGGCCACAGCCGACGACCTC
>JAICLM010000155.1 GCA_025927435.1 Thermoleophilia bacterium
CCGGCTTGTAGCCGCGCACCTTCGCCTCGGGCGTCAGCGAGTACAGCTCGCGGATGTGCGTGAAGAGGTCGGTGTACGTCGCCGGGTTCGAGCGCGGCGTGCGCCCGATCGGCTTCTGGTCGATCTCGATCACCTTGTCGAAGACCTCGATCCCCTCCACTCCCGCGTGCGCTCCCGGCTTGACGCGGGCCCGGTTGAGCCGGTTCGCGAGCGCCTTGAACACGATCTCGTTCACGAGCGTCGACTTGCCGGAGCCCGAGACGCCCGTCACGCAGATGAACTTCCCGACCGGGAACTCGACGTCGATCTCCTTGAGATTGTGCTGCGCCGCGCCGCGCACGAGAAACGCGCCGCGGTCCTCGTCACGCCGCTCGGGCACCGCGATGGAGCGCTTGCCCGAGAGGAACTGCCCCGTGACCGACTTCGCCGTCCGCTCGACCTTCCGCGCCGGACCCTCGGCGACGACCTCGCCTCCATGCAGGCCCGCACCGGGGCCCATGTCGATCAGCCAGTCGGAGCGGCGCATCATCTCCTCGTCGTGCTCCACCACGACGACGGTGTTGCCGATGTCGCGCAGCCGCCCGAGCGTGTCGATCAGGCGAGCGTTGTCGCGCTGGTGCAGCCCGATCGACGGCTCGTCGAGGATGTAGAGAACGCCCACCAGCTGCGAACCGATCTGGGTCGCGAGCCGCAGCCGCTGCGCCTCCCCGCCCGACAGCGTCGCCGCCGCGCGGTCGAGCGTGAGGTAGCCGACGCCCACGTCGTCGAGGAACGTGAGCCGCTCGCGGATCTCCTTCACGATCCGGTGGCCGATCAGCTCCTCGGTCGCCGTCAACCCGAGCTCGTCCAGGAACGCGAGCGCCCGCGCCACGGACATCTGCGTGAACTCGTGGATCGAGCGCTCGCCCACGGTCACCGCGAGCACTTCGGGCTTGAGGCGCGCGCCCTTGCAGACCGGGCACGGGCGCAAGGACATGTACTCCTCGATGCGCTCGCGCGCCGTCGACGAATCGGTCTCCCTGTACCGCCGCTGCAGGCTGGCGATGATGCCGTCGAAGGCGAGCATGTACTGCCGCCGCCGGCCCATGCGGTTTCGGTAC
This sequence comes from Thermoleophilia bacterium, assembly GCA_025927435.1. Lineage (GTDB taxonomy): Bacteria > Actinomycetota > Thermoleophilia > Gaiellales > Gaiellaceae > Palsa-739. The sequence continues at coordinate 1,101 of JAICLM010000155.1, forward strand.
TGGACGTAGATCTTCTCGCCGTCCGTCCCGTTGAGGAAGCGGTCCTGCTCCGCCTCGGTCAGCTCGGACCACGGCTTCGACGTGTCGATCTCGTAGCGGTCGGCGATCGCCTGGATCACGGCCTCGTAGAAGCCCGACGAGCCGCCCACCGACCACGGCACGAGCGCGCCGTCGTCGATCGAGAGCGACGGATCGGGGACGAGGAGGTCGGGGTCGATCTCCTGCTGCGAGCCGAGGCCGGTGCAGCGCGGACAGGCGCCGTGCGGCGCGTTGAAGGAGAAGATCCGCGGCTGCAGCTCGGGCAGCGAGACCCCGTGGTCGGGGCAGGCGAAGTTCTCGGAGAACAGAAGCTGCTCGCCGCTGTCCACCAGGTCGACCGCCACGAGACCCTCGGCCAGCCCGGCCGCGGTCTCGATCGACTGCGTGAGCCGCAGCCGCAGGTCGGCGCGCATGACGAGCCGATCGACGACCACCTCGACCGTGTGCTTGAACTTCTTGTCGAGCTCGGGCACCCCCTCCTCGAGGACGTACTGCTCGCCGTCGACCTTGACGCGCGTGAAGCCCTCCCGCGTCAGGTCCTCGAAGACCTCCCTGTACTCGCCCTTGCGGTCGCGCACCACCGGCGCGTTGACCGTGAAGCGCGTCCCCTCCTCGAGCTTCAGCACCTGGTCGACGATCGCGTCGAGGCTCTGGCCCGCGATCGGCTTGCCGCAGATCGGGCAGTGGGGCCGTCCCACCCGCGCGTAGAGGAGGCGCAGGTAGTCGTAGATCTCCGTCACGGTCCCGACCGTCGAGCGAGGGTTGCGGGACGTCGTCTTCTGGTCGATCGAGATCGCCGGGCTGAGGCCGTCGATGTGGTCGACGTCCGGCTTCTCCATCATCTGCAGGAACTGGCGCGCGTACGCTGAGAGCGACTCGACGTAGCGGCGCTGCCCCTCGGCGTAGATCGTGTCGAAGGCCAGCGACGACTTGCCGGAGCCGGACAGCCCGGTGATGCAGATGAGGCGGTTCCGCGGCAGCCGGACGGTGATGTCCTTGAGGTTGTGCTCGCGGGCCCCGTGGACGACTAGCTCGTCGGCGGCCATATGGGCGCCATTCTACCGGGCCGAACAGACGTTCGGAGGACGCTAGCGCTGCTGGAGGAGGCGCGTGAGGCGCCGCGGAACGCAGTCGATCTCGAGTTCCCCCGCGATGACCGTGCCGTAGCCGAGGATCCGGCCCAGCAGCGTCCGCTCGACCTCGAACACCGTCCCGGTGAGCGAGACCGACGCGCTGCGCCGGCGCAGGAAGCCGTGCTCGACGACGAGCGTGTTCCCGCTCACGGAGAGGTGTGTGCGATCCCAGCGCGCCACGCCGACTACGGCGATCACGGCGGCGACCGCGAGCAGCACCGCCCCGAGGACCGCGACGGCTGTCCAGGGGGCGAGGAAGCAGGCCGCCCCCGCGAGCGCGAGCACGAGCGCGCGCAGCAGCGGCCGCGCGAGCGCGATCCCGTGCCGGTGGGCCTCGATCGACGGCGTATCCATGTTCGCTTCGTTCCAGTTCTGCCAGGGAAACCCTCGGAAAATGACTGGAACCGCACGTCGCGCAGCGACGGCGACGATCGTCGCCGTCGCCATCATCGTCCTCGCCCTGGCGCTCTGGAAGCTCAGGGTGGTCATTGCCTTGCTCTTCCTCGGCTTCGTGATCGCGTCGGCGATGCGACCGAGCGTGGAGTGGCTCCACCGCAGGGCTCACGTGCCGCGTAGCGTCGCCGTCATCCTCCACTACCTCGGCTTCCTCGCCGCGATCGGGTTGTTCCTCTACCTCGTGGTGCCGGTCGCGATCACGCAGATCGACCACGCGATCGGGGAGGTCCCGACCTCGCGCTCGCAGCTCCATACCGCCGCCGTCCACTCGCACGGGATCCGGCACGAGATCCTGAGCGCACTCGACAAGCGGCTGAGGCAGCTTCCCTCGGGCGCGGGCCTGCTCCATCCCGCGATCACCGTCACGAGGACGTTGTTCGAGATCCTCGTCGGGATCCTGTTCATGTTCGCCGTCGGCGCCTACTGGATCTTCGAGCGCGACCAGACGATCTCCGTCGTGCAATCGCTCGTGCCGCGCAGACACCGGCGCGTGACGAGGGACACCTGGGTGCTGATCGACCAGAAGCTCGGCGCCTTTGTGCGCGGGCAGTTCCTGCTCGTCGTGATCGTTGCAACGCTGCTCTCGTTCGCCCTCTGGCTCGACGGGGAGCCCTACTGGCTGCTGATCGGCGCCTTCGCGGGGGTGGTGGAGCTCATCCCGATCGTCGGTCCGCTAGCCGCCGGCGCAATCGCGGTCGGGGCCGGGCTGACGGCGGGCTGGACGGTGGCGATCGGCGCGGGTCTCGCGGTGCTCATCCTGCGGCAGCTCGAGGACTACGTCATCGTCCCGCGGGTGATGGGCCACGCGGTCGGGCTCTCGCCGCTCGTCGTGCTCGTATCGGTCATCTCGATCGGCTACCTGCTCGGCCCCGTATACGTCCTGATCGCGATTCCGATCGCGTCGATCGTCGCCACCCTCGTGGACGTCGTGGTCCACGGCCGCGACCCCGCAGACGAGGAGGCGCCGGCGGTTCTGTTCGCCGGCACGGGAGAAGCGAAGCCCTAGGAGGGGTTGGCGGAAGTCCGCTCTGTCAGCGAGCGACCATCGCACGCCGACGGCGAAACCCCCTCTTAGGCCCGACGCCAGCGGCCGAACACGAGGCCGCCGAGTGTGAAGCCGAGCCCGAAGGTGCCGAAAGCGAACGCGCCGATCGCGGCCGCCTTGCGCGCCGTCGACAGGCGCTGCCACCGGCTGAGCGCCTCCTTCTCCTCGTGCGTGAGCTCTTCGCCGCGCCGCTGCTTGCGCAGTGCGCCCCCGGCGCGTAAGCCGACATAGAGGTCGTCGAAGATCTCTGAGGTGTCTTCGCTCACAACACCCAATCTATAGCCTCATTCGGCCGTGAGAGCCAGCCTTCTCCACGTATCCGACCTGCACGCGGGTACACACGAAGAGCGGCCATTCGACCAGGCGCTGGCGCGGCTCGTCGAGCAGCTGGAGCCGCAGCTCGTCGTCGCGTCCGGCGATCTCGCGCACCGCGGGCGCCGGCAGGAGCTCGAGCGCGCGGCGGAGTTGCTGCGCTCGCTCGGGCCGCCCGTGCTCGCGGTACCCGGGAACCACGACCTTCCGTACACGCCTGCACGGCTCGTGCGCCCCTGGGCGGAGTTCGAGCGGATCTGGGAGACGACCGAGCCCACCGCCTCGGCTCCGGGCTTCCACGTCGTCGGCCTGAACTCGGCACGGCCGTTCCGACACCAGGGTGGCGCGCTGAGCCGGGCGCAGCTCGAGCGCGCGGGTGAACGGCTCGCCGCGGCCGAGGAGGGAGCCTTGCGCGTGGCCGTTCTCCACCACCACCTCATCGGCGCGCCGTGGCGCGCAGCACGCAAGCGGCCGGTCTCGCGCCGCAACCGGGTGCTTCGCGCCCTCGTGGATGCGGGAGCCGATCTCATCCTCGCGGGGCACATCCACCAGGCGGCCGTGAGCGAGCGGCACGAGTTCGAGGTAGTGAGCGACGACGCGCGCACGGCGGTCGTCGCGATCGCGCCGGGGCTCGGGCAGCCCAGGCCGCGGCGGCTGGGCGAAGCACGGGGACTCCACCTGCACGAGGTGGACGGCGACGCGATCGTCGTGCGCACGTTCCACTGGTCACGCGGCGACTGGACGCTCGGCGCCGAGCGCCGCTTCGTGCGCTAGCCGGGCGGGAGCCGGTGCGCGTCCGGCCCCGTCAGCGGCCGGTGCTGGACGAAGCGCCGGTGGAGGTACAGCAGGAGCGTCGCGGCGAGGATCGAGACGATGATCCCGCCGGCGTGGCCGAGGAAGAGCCACGAGATGATGCCGCCGACGAATGAGCCGAGGAGGCCGAGCCCGATCGTGGCGAGGATCCCCATCGGGTCGGGCCCCGGCAGCGCGAGGCGCGCGAGCGCCCCGACGATCAGGCCCTCGAGGGCGAGCACGAGGATGAACCAGAGCACCATCGCGCTCCCTTCTAGGCCCGCAGGCTCTCGAGCAAACGCGTGCGCGCCGCGGTGTACTCGTCGTCGTCGAGAACGCCCGTGTCGTGCAGCTCCTCGAGCAGGCCGAGATAGTGCGCCGGGTTCTCGGTCGGGTCGTCCCCCGAGCGAACGTGGGTGGCGGCCGGCTGTGATTGCAGCGGCGGCCGCTGCTGGAGGACGCCGAACTGCTGCTGCGTCCCGATCTGGTCGGGATCGATGCCGGCCCGCTTCAGCCGCTCGCGATACTGCTCGACGCCGAA
>JAICLM010000186.1 GCA_025927435.1 Thermoleophilia bacterium
CCGAGAGGAAGATTCCCAACGACTGTCAGGCGGCCGTTTACACCCGGCCGAACCTGACTACAGTGGGAAGCGGCGCCACCTCCTTTCCGAAGTCCCTGCGGGAACCGCGGTCAGCGAGGTCGTGCCCGGTCTCGCCCGGCGGCGTAAACGCTGGGCGAGACCACTTCAAGCCGCAAACACGCGCCGGCCGCAGCGCATAGCTCAGTTTGCCACGGCCTCATCGATCTGTAACAAAATGACCGGCTCCGACCGCTTGGGCATCGCAGCGCCTCCTGGGCGCGGGCGCGGGTGACTCAAGACCCCTGGCTCGGACCCTCGCGGGATGCTCAGCCTGCTGCCTTCGCAACCTCCCGCGCTGGACGGCGAGCCTCACGACGACGTTCAACCTTCTGGCGCTCGCACTCGGCGTAAGCCCCGGATGCAGCCGCCGGAACCGCGCCTCGCGGCATTTGCTCATGCCGCGTAGCCGGCGAGAGACCTCTCTGAATCGCAGCGCTTGCAGTTCGACTTCCGACCCGACGAACGCCTCCGATCGACCGCCGAAACCGACTGCGGGGTCAGCGAACTTCTCCAAACGAAAAAGACGCTCTGAGCGGCGCCGCATGTCTCGCTCTCCTTGACGCATCGCGTGAGCTGCGGGACGATCGCGCGGTTGAGCACATGGCCGCTGCGGTGCAGGCCTGTGTGTGGGGGCAAAGCCGCTGCGGCTCGAGGAGAGGAGAGGCCGATGACACGACTGCTCGCGCTCGTAGGGGTGATTGCGGCCCTGTCCGTGCCGGCCGCCGCGCAGGCCGCTACCACTGTCGAGAGGACCCCGTTCGTCGGTGACGTCCAGCTCTGCACCAGCGGTGACACCGTTCACCTCACTGGGACGTTGCTCGTTACGGCGACGGAGACGCTGACGCCCAGCGGCGGGTTCATGGTGGCATCCCATTTCCAACCGCAGGGAATCTCCGGAGTCGACACCACGACGGGCACCGTCTACCGGGCTACAGGTCTGACACGCGACCTCTTCGTCAGCTCGCCGGCAGGTGGGTTCACAGAGACGTTCGTCAACCGGTTCCACATCCAGGCAACGTCCGCCGCCGAGAGCTTCCTCGTGAAGGAGACCTTTCACATCACCGTTAGCTCGACCGGCAGCGTCCGCGTCTTGATCGACAAGTTCTCGGCAACCTGCTGACAGAATGCGGGCAGCGCTGCCACGCGTAGCGCTGCTCCGTCCTTCTTCGTGAGCTTGCCGGTGTCGCGGCTCGGCTCCATCTAGGCGGATACCCGTGAAGTAGCGGCGCGGGACGACGTCGCTTGCCCTGCGAACGAGCTGGCGGTCGAGCGCCCATGAACCGGCGATACCCCGGCCGCTTGACGCGGTGACGTAATCACGGCCACGCTGCACGAGGCCATCGGGGATCTCGTGCCAGTGCGGATTCGTGCGGGCCCCCTCGATGTGCCGCTGGCGCAACCCGTCGGCCGGCGTCGGCACAGGCCACGGATCCGGCCGACTGCCCCCGAGCCGAGGAGCTTTCGCCAGGGCGGGCGGGAAGCGCCTCACCCGGCTGGGAGAGGCGCCTCCGGTGCTCGAGATCGAGGTCAGTCTGAATCGATCCCCTTGCCGCTCGCGGCAACGGCATCCCAGCTGCCGCCGAACAGGGTCGAGCCCTCGCCGGTCGTCTGGCCGGCCCTGGTGTCGAAGATGTAGCGGTAGAGCGGGTGACCGGCGTACGTCACCTGCCGCGTGCCGTTCTTCCGCTTCGTGACGCCGAGGAGCTTGGCCTTCACGCCCACTCCTGCGACGGGCTTGCCGCGCGTCAAGAGCGGCGGCCAGTACTTCGCGCATTGTCCGTAGCACGCGCTCTTGCCGCGCTTGTCCTTCTCGAACAGGTACAGCGTGCGTCCGCCGGCGTTCACGACGATTCGGCCGAGCGACGTGGTGCGCGTCTTCACTTTTGCGCCACTCGTCGTAGTTGCGGAGGCGGAGACCGCCGTGACAGAAGCGACGGTCGCAATCAAGACGAGTGCGACCGACCGGCGACCCCACCCAACGATTCCATTCACGTTCTTCTCCCTTCAACATTCCGAACCCCGTAACCGGTGATACGCGTTCGCCGGTGCATCGGATTGCACGTGCTCCGCGCCGATAGGCTCCGCCTTCGTGCCCGACCTCGATCCCCGCTTCGACGAGCTCCTGCGGCGCCTCGGCGAGATCTCGGATCTCCAGCGCGCGGTGGGGCTCCTCGTGTGGGACCAGGAGACGAAGATGCCGCCGCTCGGCGCCCCTGCGCGCGCCGAACAGCTCACGACGCTCGCTCGGCTCGGGCATGACCGCGCCACGGCGCCGGAGCTGGGGTCGCTGCTCGAGGAGTTGCGCGAGTTCGAGGAAAGCTCGGAGCCCGAGTCCTTCGAGGCCAGCGTGGTGCGTGTCGCGCGGCGCGACTACGAGAAGAGGCGCCGGGTTCCCAGCGAGCTACGCGCCGAGATGACGAGGGCCGGCTCGCTCGGCTACGGCGCCTGGCTCGAGGCCCGCGAGGCCGCCGACTACGAGATCCTCCTCCCGCACCTCGAGCACCGGCTCGCCCTCACGCAGGAGTACGTCGCGTGTCACGAGCCGTTCGACGACCCGTACGACCCTCTCCTCGACGATCACGAGCGCGGCATGCTCACGTCCGACGTGGCCGCGACCTTCGCCCGCCTGAAGGAGGTGCTCGTACCGCTCGTGGCCGGGATCGAGGAGCCGGTCGACGACTCCTGCCTTCACGGCGACTTCGCGCCGGAGCGGCAGCGCGAGTTCTCACTCGAAATGCTGTCGCGCTGGGGGATGGACGACCAGGCGTGGCGGCTCGACGACACCGTCCACCCGTTCGCTCTCAGCCTCTCGGAGTCGGACATCCGCCTGACCACGCGCTTCGACGATGACAACTTGAACGGGATCCTCTCGTGCCTGCACGAGTTCGGGCACGGGATCTACGAGCGCCAGGTGGACGGGCGCTACTTCCGCACGCCGCTGCAGGAAGGTACCTCGTCGTCGTTCCACGAGTCGCAGAGCCGGCTGTGGGAGAACGTGGTCGGGCGCCGCCTCTCGACCTGGAGCTTCTTCTACCCGCGCCTGCAGGAGGCGTTCCCGCACCAGCTCGCGGGGGTCGCGCTGGACGAGTTCCACCGCGCACTCAATCGCGTCGCGCCGGGGGCTATCCGCGTCGACGCCGACGAGGTCACGTACTCGCTCCACATCGTCCTGCGCTTCGAGCTGGAACGGGAGATGCTCTCGGGCGCGGTCACGCCGGCCGACCTGCCGGAGGCGTTCGACGCAAAGATTCGCGAGTACCTGGGCGTGCAGCCGGCGAACGTCGTGGAGGGCGTTCTGCAAGACGTCCACTGGTCGGATTCCAACTTCGGCTACTTCCCGACGTACGCGCTCGGCAACGTGATCTCCGTCCAGCTCTGGGAACGCGCGACGAGCGAGCTGGGCGATCTCGACTCGGAGTTCGAGCGCGGCGAGTTCGGCACGCTCCGGGAGTGGCTGCGCGAGCACGTCCACCGCTGGGGCAGCGTCTTCGAGCCGGCGGACCTGTTGCAGCGGGTAGTCGGCGGGTCGCTCGACGCGGAGCCGTATCTCGCCTATCTCCGCGCGAAGGTCGAGGCGCTCGCACCGCGCTAGTTCTTGGTCCGCTGCGCTCCGGTAGACTCGCGGCGTGAGCTGGCTGTACATCGCCTTGCTCGCGGTCGCTGTGGTACTGGTCGCGGGCGCCGAGTGGCCGCGGCTGGAGGAGCGGTTCGGCGTCGATTCGCGTCGTCGCCGGCAGCGTGCCAGGCGGAAGGCGAGCCTTCGCGTCGTGCGTGACGACGAAGCTGACGAGTTCGCGGCCAGCGTTGAGCGCGACCTTGCGAACCTCCCCACGACCGAGGACCGCGAGCGCCGCTCTCGCTAGCGCGGCGGGTCGAACGGCGAGCCCGCGTCGGCGTGGTGCTTCAGCCACGCCGTCCGTAGCTCTCGCGTGCGCCGTTCCAGGCCGTCGATCAGCCCGCGCGCCTCGTTGCGCTCACGCGCGAGCGCCTCGATGCGACGGACCTCGGCCGCGATCTCCGCGAGAGGCGTTGCCGGATCCGCGTTCAGCTGGGTGAGCCGATCCTCGGCGGCGCGAAGCTGCGCATCGGTGGCGCGCAACCAGCCCCCTGCTTCGTCGTCCAGCGCCCGCAGCTCCGCCTCGGTCGCCACCTCGCCGGACATCACCTGACGAAGGCGCGTGACGAGTGCGAGATCCAGTTTCCGGGGCGAACCGCTCACGGACGCGCTGAGACTGACAGAACTAGCGGCGCAGCGTCACCATGGTGTGGAGGACACGGGTGTTCGGAAGCACAGGTCCGACGTCCTCCATGTTCTTTGTCTCCTGGTAGTCCGAGGCCCTGACGGTCACCGCGTGCCGGCCCGAGTGGAGTCCTTTCGTCCGGAGCAGGAGCACGCCGCGGGCATACGTCAGACGCACCGACCTACCGGCGACCTTCGCGTGAAGCGACCGCGGGTCGACTCCCGAGCCGAGGTCGCGGACAGCGAGGCGGATCGGTCGGCCGATCCTGCGGGTGTGCCGGAGGAGC
>JAICLM010000299.1 GCA_025927435.1 Thermoleophilia bacterium
ACCAGCGGCGACAGCGGAACGAGCGACGGCGGCAGCGGCAGCAGCGACGGCGGCAGCGGCAGCAGCGACGGCGGCGGCGGAAGCGACGGCGGCTCCTCGGGCGGCTCCTCCGGCACCGACTGAGCGCGCCTCTCGCTGCGCCGAGTACCGTTAGCGCCCGCGGCGGGGTGCCGGAGCGGCCGAACGGGGCGGTCTTGAAAACCGCTGGCGGCGGAAGCCGCCCGTGGGTTCGAATCCCACCCCCGCCGCTGACAGAGCCAACTCGGCGCTCGACGCTGAGGGACCGTGCGGCGTTCGAAAGCGTCGTCGCCGTCTGGTAGAGTGAGGCTTAGCGTTGCGCTCGGCCTGCCCGGCCTTCTACCTTGCGTCGACGCCTCATCCCGACCGCGACGAGCAGCGCGATTGGCTATCGGAAAGGTTCCGATGGACGTCGAGCGCAACGCCCGCGCACAGGTCATCTACAGGGAAGTAAACCAACGGATCCGGTCGCTCCAGGAGTCGTTTGGGACGCCGGCGTCGATCCAGGTGATGTGTGAGTGCGGCCGCGGCTGCAACGAGCACGTCTTCGTAGAAGCGGCCGAGTACGATCGGGTGAGGCAGCAATCAACCTATTTCCTTGTCGGGCCGGAGCATCACGCCCCTGAGGTTGACCGTGTGGTCGAAGACCACGGTTCGTGGCTGCTTGTGGAGGCCGTCGGCGTCGCCGCCGACATCGCCCGCAACGGCTTCGTGAACTAGTTAGGCGGTCAGAACATGGAGAAGCGTCTCGAAGGTATCCCTCTGACCGTGCGCGCAATCGACCTGGTGATCGCGGACATCGCAAGCGATCGTCCTGAAAGCGACGAATGGCTTCAGATGCTCCACAACCTCCGGGCATCGCTCGTGGCCGAACAGGAACCAAGCTGATCCCGTTTTGCACCGACCGGACCGGCTGCCGCTAGGCCGCCGACCGCGCCCCCTACGCAGCTTCACCGCTGGCGGCGAAGGCCGCCCGTGGGGTCGAATCCCACCCCGGCCGCCTCTCGAGGCCCGGGATCTCGGCAGAGGGCCGTCCCTGCTATAACGTCGCCGCTGGAGAGGCTGTGTGCCCGCCTCATCAACCCAGTCGCGGTGGAGCGAGGAGGGGGAACATGGACGACGGCGATGCGGAGGCCTTTGAGCTGCGCCAGGAGCGCATCGCGCGCAACCAGGCGCTCTTCCGCGAGGTGAACGAGCGTCTCGAGAGCCTCAACAGGACGATGAGCGAGCTGATCCCCATCAGCGACTTCATCTGCGAGTGCGCGAACCCCGAGTGCTTCGAGCGGATCGGGCTGACGATTCCCGAATACGAGGCGCTCCGGGCGGAACCAACGCACTTCGCAGTGCGTCACGGCCACGTCTTCGCCGAGGCCGAGCGGATCGTCGAGAGGAAGAACGGCTACAGCGTGGTCGAGAAGTTCGAGGAGGCCGGCAGCTACGCGATCGAGACGGATCCTCGTCGCGGCAGCGCGGCCCAGCAAAAATAGGAGTACTGGTTCCACCGCGCCGCGAGACGTGTGTGGCCGTACGCCCTGAACCTGCCTGGCAGCCGCCCGCTCCCACTCGAGGAGGCGACGCGCTGGACGAGCGCCGAGTCGGGTTAGGCGGCTCTCGGCGCGGGTAGGGGCCGGCAAACGGCTCGATCGCCCAG
>JAICLM010000281.1 GCA_025927435.1 Thermoleophilia bacterium
CCGCCGACGAGACGCTCGAGGAGTCGATGCGGCGGCACCTCGCCGAGAAGGTCGACCTGCGGGAGGTGGCGCATCTCGAGCAGCTCGAGACCCTCAGCGACCCCTTGCGCAACCCTACGAGGCGCGAGCTCGCGACCGCCTTTCTCGGGCTGGTGCCGGGCGGGGTGGACCCGCAGGTGCCCGACGACACGCGCTGGCATCCGGTCGACGACCTGCCTGACCTCGCCTACGACCACGAGGAGATTCTCCTCAGCGCCCGCGAGCGCCTTCGCGGCAAGCTCTCCTACACGAATCTCGGTTTCGCGCTCGCGCCGCCGAGCTTCACACTCGCCGAGCTGCGCGACCTCTACGCCGCCGCGCTCGGCCACACCGTGAGCGCCACCAACCTGCAACGCGTCCTACTGCGGCGCAGGCTCCTCGAGGACACGGGAGAGCGGCGCCACTACGGTGCCGGCGGCGGGCGTCCCGCCGCGATCTATCGCTTCCGCACCGACCGGCTGGAGATCACGGATCAGTTCGCCGTCCTCCGGCCGCCTACAATGGCTCCCTAGTGGCAGCTCGCACCCAGACTCTCTCGCAGCCCCAGCGGATCAATGTCCGCGCCTGGCTCGCCTTCCTGGTGGGCCTCGTGGCCGCTGCGGTGATCCCGGTGGCGATCGAGCTCACGCGGAAGGTCCCGGGTGCGGAGCTCCTCGACGCCGTGTGGGCCATCCCTGTTGCCGCCGTCGCCTCGACGCTGTCACTCCTGTTCGCCCGCGGCGCGCGCGGCGTGATCGCACGCACGCTTCAACCGGTCGGCGGCGAGGGATGCATCAGGCTGGGCCGCGTCCTCGCCGTAGCGGGAATCTGCGTCACGCTCTCCGCCTCGATCGCGGTGGGGCTGTACGAGCTGCTTCTCCGTCTCGAGCACTAGAAGGGGCCCTAGACTCCCGCTGTGTTCGAGATCGGCAACAGCCTGCGCGAGGCGCGCGAGCGGCAGGGGCTCGGCTATCCGGAGATCGAGCTGGCCACCAAGATCCGTGCGAAGTACATCCGCGCGCTCGAGGAGGAGGACTTCACGTCCATCCCCGGCGACGCGTACATCCGCGGCTTCCTGCGCACGTACGCGGAGTACCTCGGGCTCGACGGCGACGTCTACGTCGACGAGTACGCATCGCGCTTCATCACGAGCTGGCGCGACGAGCTGCCGCCGCGGCCCGAGAGGCGCCGGATCTCCACGCCCGACCGCCATCTCGAACGCCGCGCCGTCCTCCTCGTGCTCGCTGGAATCGTCCTCGTGGCCGGCCTCGTCTTCGCGGCGTTCCGGCTTCCCGGGTCGTCCACGAACGTGCCCGGCGTCGGGACGAAGAAACAGCAACAGACGGCGCCCGTCCGCCGGCTCGTCCTGCGCGGCGTCGGGCGAGGCACGTACGTCGAGGTGCGCCGCAGCCGCGCCGGCAAGGTCGACCTGCAGGGAACGGTCGAAGCGGGAGAGACGCACCTGTTACCGGGGAGCCGCTTCTACCTGCTCGTGCGCTCGCCGGCCGGTATCCGCGTCACGCTCGGCGGCCGCGCCGTCGCGTTGCCGGCGGAGCACAACCTCCGCATCCTCGTCACCCCGCGGCGGACGATTCGCCTCAGCGGGTGAGCGAGCGGCCGCGCGCGGTCGTCGTCGTCACCGGCAGTGAACTCGTCCGAGGCGAGCGCACGGACCGGAACGGCCCCTTCCTCGCCGCCGAGGCCCTGAGTCACGGGCTCGAGCCGGCCCGGATCACGATCGTCGGAGACGCGCCCGCTGAGCTCGAGGCGGTCCTGCGGGAGGGGCTGGCGGCCGACGCCTGTCTTGTCTCCGGCGGTCTCGGCCCGACGCACGACGACCGCACGGTCGAGCTCGTCGCGCGCGCAGCGGGGCTCGAGCTCGTCGTGGACGAGGCGCTCGAGCGGGAGATCGAGGAGATCTCGCGCAACGTGGCGGAGCGCCTGCGGCGGCCGTACGCGGACTTCGCGCCGGGCGTGACCAAGCAGGCGACGCGGCCCTCTTCGGCGGTCTCCATCGGCCTCGCGGGCACGGCTCCCGGGCTCGTGCTCCGGGCACCGACCGGCTGCGTCGTCGTCGTC
>JAICLM010000215.1 GCA_025927435.1 Thermoleophilia bacterium
GTGAACGAGTACGCCGTCTGCGAAACCTGCGGCGTCCAGTTCGGCACGATCGATCCCGACCGCTGTCCCATTTGCGAGGACGCACGCCAGTACGTGCCGCAGTCGGGCCAGGAGTGGACGACGCTCGCCGAGCTGCGCCGCGGGCATCACAACGTGATCCGCGAAGACGCGGGCTTCGTCGGCATCGGGACCGAACCGAGCTTCGCGATCGGCCAGCGGGCGCTCCTCGTTCCCTGGCGCGCCTCGAATCTCCTCTGGGAGTGCATCACGCTGCTCGACGACGAGACGGCGGCGGAGGTCGAGCGACGCGGCGGCCTGGCCGCGATCGCGATCTCCCACCCGCACTACTACTCCGCGATGGTCGAGTGGGCCGACCGCTTCGACTGCACGATCCTCCTCCACGCCGACGACGCCGGGTGGGTCATGCGGCCCTCGCCGCGGATCGAGCACTGGGACGGCGAGACGAAGGACCTCGGCGAGGGTCTGACGCTGATTCGCTGCGGGGGCCACTTCGCCGGTGGGCAGGTACTGCTCGTCGAGCCACGGCAGGCCCTCCTCTCCGGCGACATCGTCCAGGTGATTCCGGACCGCGCCTGGGTGAGCTTCATGTACAGCTACCCGAATCTCATTCCGCTTCCCGCCGGCGCCGTGGAGCGGATCGCGCAGGCTCTCGAGCCGTTCGCGTTCGACACGATCCACGGTGCGTGGTGGGAAAGGCTCGTGCCGCACGACGGCCACGGCGTGGTACAGCGCTCCGCCCTCCGTTACGTCCGTGCGCTGGGCGGCGAGCTTCCCTAGCCGTGCGCGAGCTCGCGCGCGAGTTCGACGAACGCCTCGGCCGCCGGTGAGCGGTAGCGGTCCCGGTGCCAGGCGAGGACGAGCGTGCGCGGCGGGATCCGCGAGCCGAACGAGAGCATCTTCACCGCCCGGTCGCGCGGATCGACGACGAGGCGCGGCTCGATCGCGGCGCCGAGGTCTTCGGCGACGAGCGCGCCGAGCGTGCCGTTGTCGTCGGTGCGGAACACCACGTTCAGCTCTGGCACGCGGGCCAGGAATCGCTCGGGCTCGTCGGTCGTGCGGCGCCCGATCAAGGGCAGCTTCGCGACCTCTCGCAGCGGCGGGGCCGAGTCGAGCTTCGCGAGCTCCGAGCGCGCCGAGACGAGCAGGACGTACGGATCCTGCAGTACTTCGGCCCACTCGAACGGACCCTCGCGCAGCGGCAAGTCGGCGAAGGTGAGGTCGAGCTCGCCGTGCTCGAGCAGGCGCAGGAGATCCGCCGCGGCGCTCTCCTCCCGGACGCGGACGCCGACGCGCGGCCACTGCGCGCGGAAGCGCCGGACGAGCGCGGGGAGGAGGCGGGCGCCGACGCTCTGGTAGATGCCGACCCGAAGCGTTCCCGCCGCCCCCTCGGCGAGCGCGGCCATGTCGGCCCGCGCGGCATCGAGGCGCGCGACGATCGCGTCCGCGTGCCCGAGCAGGAGGAGGCCGGCCTCGGTCGGCTCCACGCGGCGAGGTCCGCCCGGGCGGTGGAAGAGCCGCTGCCCGACGATGCGCTCGAGCTGTGCGATCTGCTGGCTGACTGCCGACTGCGTGTAACCGAGCTCGCGAGCGGCACGTCCGAAGGAACGGGTTCGCGCGACCGCCTCCAGAGCCGCCAGATGGCGCAGATCGATCCCCAGCCATTGATCAGTTCCCATGATCGATATGAACGATAACTCAACTTGTTCTGATCAAATGAGCCAGGCACGCTGGAGCCATGAGAACGAAGATCGCCATCGCGCTCGGCATCGTCTACGTCGTCTGGGGCTCCACGTATCTCGCGATCGCCATGGCCGACCGGACGCTGCCGCCTCTGCTGATGCTCGCGGTGCGGTTCGGCCTGGCCGGTGCGCTCCTCTACGCCTGGTCCGCCTGGCGCGGCGATCTCGCCGCCGCACGGCTCGGCCGCCGGGAGTGGACGGCCGCTGCGATCGTCGGCGGGCTGCTCCTGTTCGTCGACACGGGCGGCGTCGCCTGGGCCGAGCAGCGGGTCGCGTCGGGCTTGACCGCGCTTCTCATCGCGACCGTGCCGCTGTTCACTGTGCTCCTCGACCGCGCGTTCTTCGGCATCCGGCTCTCGCTCGGAGCGCTGGCGGGGATCGCGGCCGGCCTGCTCGGCGTTGCGCTCCTCGTCGGGACGAGTGCGCACGTCGATCCCATCGGGGCGGCGGTCATCCTCGGAGCCGCGCTGGCCTGGGCGGCGGGCTCTGCCTACGGCCGCGTCGCGCCGCTGCCGCGGGCGCCGTTCCTCTCCGCCGCGATGCAGATGCTCTGCGCCGCCGCGCTGCTCGCGGTGGCGGGAGCGGCGATGGGAGAGATCGGCCGAGTCCATCCGGCGGCGATCTCGGCTGATTCGCTCGCGGCGTTCGGCTTCCTCGTCGTCTTCGGCTCGATCGTCGCGTTCACGGCCTACGGCTGGCTCCTGCGGAGCGGCGCGTCGAGCGTCCTCGTCTCGACCTACGCGTACGTCAACCCGGCGGTCGCCGTCCTGCTCGGCTGGGCGTTCGCCGGCGAGACGGTCGGAGGTCGCGAGCTCGCGGCAGGCGCGATCGTCGTCGCCTCGGTCGGGATGCTCGTCCTGGCCCGCGAGCCCCACGAGCAGGAGGAGGCACCGCTGCTGGCGGAGACGGTCGGGCCGTACCTCCGGCGCAAGGAGGCGCAGGAGGGCCCGGTTCCGCGGGTGCCGCGGCTCGCCGATCTGCGCCGCATCGCGCCCTGAGCAACCGGTCGCGCCGCGCTACGGTGGCGACATGACCACGTTCGACCTGCGCACGCTGCGGATCCGTTCGGGCGACCAGGCGCACGAGCGCGTCGAGATCGAGCTCGAGCCGCTCGTGCTGGGCGGCCAGAGCTACGAGCCGCAGCCCAACCCCGCGCCGGCCGAGCTGGCAGTGACGCGCGCGTCGAGCGGCACCGTCCTCGAGCTTGCGCTCGACGTCACGCTCGCCGGCCCGTGCTTCCGCTGCCTGCAGGACGCCGAGCTCGCGCTCCAGCTGCGGCTGCGGGAGTACCAGGCCGCGAAGCCCGAGTCGGACGACGAGCGCACGGAGTACCTCGAGGACGACCGGCTCGATCTCTCGGCCTGGGCGCACGACGCGATCGCGCTCGCGCTCCCCGACAAGATCCTCTGCCGTGACGACTGCGCCGGGCTCTGTCCCGTTTGCGGCAAGGACCTCAACGCCGAGCCGCACGAGCACATCGAGGAGAGGGCGGATCCGCGCTGGGCCGCGCTCGAAGCGCTTCGCAAGGCCGAGTAGGGGCTACCCGGGGTTCACCGCGCTGCGCAGCGGCAATCCTTCTCGGCGGGATCGACGTCCTCGTCAACTGCTCCGGGATGAGCCGCCAGGGAGGCATGCTCGAGCTCTCGTACGACGACTGGCGGCACACGCTCTCGGTCGACCGCGACGGCCCGTTCCTCTGCGCACAGCGGGCGGGACGGCGGATGGTGGAGCAACGCCGCGGCGGCCGCATCGTGAACGTGTCGGTGGGCTGACGAAGCAGCTCGCCCTGGAGCTCGGCCGCCACGGATCGCCGTCAACTCGGTACCGCCGGGGATGGTCGCCACGCCGATGACGGGACTCGAGGACGAGGGTCCGCCGTCGCATCCGGAGCCCGAGTTCCCGATCCCGCGTACCGGCGACGCCCGCGAGATCGCGGCGTGCATCTCCTGGCTCTGCTCCCCCGATGCCCGCTGGACGACAGGCGTCTCGATCCTGGCGGACGGCGGCTACATGCGGGCCACGCCGCCGGCGCGGCCGGACGAGGCCGACTAGGCCGACTGGGCCGGGAGCACGAACGGCGTCGTCGTCGTGATCGCGACGAACCCCAGCCGCTCGAGGATCGGTCGGCTCGTCGGCAGCGAGTCGGAGTAGAGCCA
>JAICLM010000101.1 GCA_025927435.1 Thermoleophilia bacterium
CCGGGCGATCCTCCGAGAATTCACGGGCTGGAGGGCATTGCGCGTGCCTGGATGGATCACCCCGCGCTCGGGCCACGGTGGAGCGTGTGGCGTGGCTGACCGCCGGGAGACCGATCGCCTCGAGTGGCGGACGCTTCCGCGGCGTCTGGTGACCAGGGCAGGCGCCGGACGCCGGCTCGTCTGGCGTGCTCGGCGGAAGAGCGAGGTCGACTTCTGGGCGGATTGGCTCGTTGGGGCCCCCGGCACCGAGCAGTGGGCCTGGGACCGAGAGGAGCGCCTAGACGCGAGCACCGAGATCAGAGATCCGCTCGTCCGGGAGGAGCTGGAGCGCCTCGCGAGCGACGAGGTGTCGATTCTGGACGTCGGTTCGGGCCCGCTGACGAGCCTGGGGTACCGCTATCCCGGGCGAACGGTGAGCCTCGTTCCGGTCGACCCACTCGCGGACGACTACGACCGTCTGCTGGCGGAGGCTGGGTTGGAGCCTCCCATTCGAACCATCGCCGTGGCCGGGGAGGATCTGGTCGAACGGTTCGGTCGCGGGTGCTTCGACATCGCCTATGCCGCGAACTCACTGGACCACAGCGCCGATCCGCTGACGATCATCGCGAACATGGTCTCGGTCGTCCGCCCCGGCGGCGTCGTCCTGCTCAGGCACAAGCGAAACGAGGGCGAGAGTGCCCGCTACGGCGGGCTGCACCAGTGGAACTTCGACGCGGCCGACGGGCGGCTTCGACTGTGGAACGACGCGACCGAGATCGACGTCGGTGGCGCGCTCGGGGAGCGAGCAGCCCTGACCGCACAGATCTCCGGCCCCGAGGTGGTCGCGCGCCTCCTCGTGGCACGAACCGACTAGGTTTCCGCTTCCTCGTTACGAGTGGAACGGAAGCGCCACCGCCGTGCCCGGGGCGAAGAAGGTCAGGGTCTTGACCTGCGGGCCGAAGGTGTACGTCTGCGTGATCGGCGAGCCGTCGTCCGATACCCCGCGGGCATGGAGGCAGAGGTCGCGATCCTCGTCGGCCTGGTTCGTGTCGCCGTCGATGATGTCGGCGGGCGAGATCCTGTAGCCGGTGATCGTGTGGCTGCCCGGGGCGTAGCGGGTCTCCGCCTGGAAGAGCAGGAAGAGAAAGTGGCTTCCGCTCACCTGGGTCGAGAACCCGTCGGTCCAGGTGCAGGTCTCGGTGAAGGCCTGGCTGAAGTTGAAGGCGACGAGGGGATCGGCCACCAGCGCACGCGCGCCGCCCGCCGCCACCACATCGCCACGACTGATGAAGCCCGTCCGGGTCTGAGGGTTGAAGCTGGCTGCCGCTCCGGCGCCGGTCGCGGTCGCGAGCACCACCGCGGTCAGGCCGAGAGAGGCGAGCAACAGGATCTTCGCTCTTCTTTGCGTGGCCACTTCGAACCCTCCTGCTGGGGGACATGTGCGGACCGTGCCGATCTTGCCAGCGGCGGAGTCTGAATCCTACGCCGGACGGTCTGGCTCGGGCCTGGGCTTCTGGCCGGGATCCGTGGCCGCTCGTGGCCTGTTGCCGCTCGCATAGCCGATTGCGGTTCCGACCTGCGTGAGAGCGATGAGGGAGGCGACGACGGTGGCCCGGCCGGGCGAATGCCGGCGGTAAGGCTCGACGAGCATTCCCGCATAGAAGGCGGGCGACCGCGTGCCTGGAGCCGCTGGTCCCTCGCGGCGACTCCGCGAGAGGAGGCGCGCTCCGCGACCGTAGGCGACGTACTGGCGCAGAAGGCTCCGCAGGTCGAGCGGGTGCGCATGCCGAACGACGGCCGCCGACTCGTAGACGAGAGAACCACCCCTGGCCTTGCAGCGGGCACTCAGGTCGCGATCCTCGGCCGCTGCTTCGGGGAAAGACGCGTCGAATCCCCCCAACGCGTCGAAGAGCTCGCGGCCGATCCCGAGGTTGTTCGAGGTCACGAACGGCAGCTCGCCCGTCCGGCGTAGCTCCTCGGCGTACATGAAGGCGATCACGGACTGGCTCGCCTCGGAGCACCGGTTGGACGCGAGCGCGTTCTCCGTCCTGCCTCCGACGATGCTTTCCGGGGCACGCTCGACCGCCGTCGCGATCGCCGCGAGCCAGTCCGGCTCGGGGAGGCAGTCGTCGTCGGTGAAGGCGAGAACCCTGCCTCGGGCGAGCTTCACGCCGGCATTCCGCGCCGCGGCAGGCCCGGCATGGGGACGGCGGCTCAGCGTGAGGCGCAGCGAGCCGCTGTGACGGTCGACGACGTCTTCGAGCACTGCCGAGCCCCCGTCGTCGACGACGACGACCTCGAACCGTTCGGGAGAGAGGCTCTGCCCCGCGAGCGCGACGAGGCAGGCGTCCAGCGCCTCGGGTCGGTCACGTGTCGGGATGACGATCGAGGTGGACGGCGCCTCCATGCGCCTCCACTCTGGCACGCCCTGCTGCTCGCGTCAGCTAGACATTGCGGGCATGCAGGCCGCTGCAGCACTGAGCGAGCAGACGCGGATCTTCGGGATCGGCCTCAGTAGGACCGGCACGGTGAGCCTGACCCGAGCGCTGACGCAGCTTGGAATCGAGGCTCTGCACTACCCCAATGACCCGGTGACGCAGGAGGAGCTGAGGCACGGCAACTATGCGCTCTCGATTCTCGGCGAGGTGCAGGCGCTGCTCGACATCCCCGTCGCTCCCTACTACGCCCAGTTCGACGCGCTCTATCCCGAAGCGAAGTTCATCCTCACGACCCGGCCGGAGGAATCCTGGCTCGTCTCGGTCGAGAAGCACTTCAGGTTGTACGTCGAGCAGAGGCACGACGCCTTCGACGACTACGTCCATGCTTGTGTCTACGGCGCCCTGCACTTCAGCCCGGACCGGTTTCGCCACGTGAAGCGGCTCCACGAGGCGAACGTCAAGAGCTATTTCGCCGCCCGCCCCGGCAAGCTCCTGGTCTTCGACGTCTTTCGCGGCGACGGGTGGCCGGAGCTGTGCAGCTTCGTGGGCCTTCCTGTCCCCGAGGGGCCGTATCCACACCAGAATGCCGCCTTGACCGCGCCGGCCGAGCCGCAACGCGGCCCGCTGCGGCGGTTTCTGGAGCGCTTGAGTCGATAGGGGTCAGGCTCCAGGACTGGTCGCCCTCGCGCGGAGGCGAGCCAGGACCTTCGGGTCGGCGTCGCCACCCCGTCCGAGCGGTGCGATTGAGGAAGCCTCCGCTAGATATAAGGATGGCCATGCAGGTCGCGATACTTGCCGGGGGTTCGGGAAGTCGCCTGTCGGAGGAGACGGTCACCAAGCCCAAGCCGATGGTCGAGATCGGCGGGCGGCCGATGCTCTGGCACATCATGAAGTACTACTCCCACTGGGGGCACAACGACTTCGTCGTCGCCCTCGGCTACAAGGGCGAGTACATCAAGCGCTACTTCGTCGAGTACTCGAGCCTCTCGCCGGACCTGACCATCTCCTTCACGGACGGCATGGTGCAGCGCCACGAGAACGGCAGCTCCATGGAGGACTGGACGGTTCGCCTCGTCGACACCGGCATCTACTCGCAGACGGGCGGGCGCATCAAGCGGCTGGCGTCGCACCTCGGGAACGAGACCTTCATGCTCACCTGGGGTGACGGGGTCTCGACGGTCGATCTGGACGCTCTCGTCGAGTTCCACCGATCGCACGGCAAGCTCGCGACTCTGACCGCCGTCAGGCCACCCGCTCGCTTCGGCCATCTCGAGCTCGACGGCGACCGGATCACGGACTTCTCGGAGAAGCCCCAGCTGGGGGAAGGGTGGATCAACGGCGCGTTCTTCGTGCTCGAACCCGGAGTCTTCGACTACATCGACGGCGACCAGACGCACTTCGAACGAGAGCCGCTCGAGCGCCTCGCCGCCGACGGCCAGCTGATGGCCTTCCGCCATTACGACTTCTGGCAGTGCATGGATACCCTGCGGGAAAAGATGTTGCTCGACCAGCTCTGGGAGAGCGGAGAGGCGCCCTGGAAAGTCTGGGCCTAGCGAAGGGGGAGACCGACGGATGAGGGTGCTGGTTACCGGACACAACGGGTACATCGGGACGGTCCTCGTGCCGATGCTCCAGGACGCCGGCCACGACGTCGTCGGCCTGGACAACTACCTCTACGAGGACTGCACGTTCGGCGACGACGTCCACGACGTTCCGGCGCTCCGGATGGACGTGCGGGATGTGACGGCGGCCGAACTGGAGGGGTTCGAAGCCGTGCTCCACCTCGCCGCGATCTCGAACGACCCTGTCGGCGACCTCGCTCCCGACACGACGTTCGACATCAACCACCGCGCGGCGTCGCGCCTCGCGCAGCGCGCGAAGGAGGCCGGCGTCTCCAGGTTCGTCTTCTCGTCCTCGTGCAGCCTCTACGGAAAGGCCGGAGACGAATCTCTCGACGAGGAGGCCGCGTTCAACCCGGTGACGCCCTACGGGGAGTCGAAGGTGCTGGCCGAGCTGGACATGCGCAAGCTCGCCGACGACGACTTCAGCCCCACCTACCTGCGCAACGCAACCGCCTACGGCGTCTCGTCGCGACTGCGGGGTGATCTCGTCGTCAACAACCTGGTGGGCTACGCGGTCACCACGGGCGAGGTCCTGATCAAGAGCGACGGCACCCCCTGGCGGCCGCTCGTCCATATCGAGGACATCAGCCGTGCCTTCGTCGCGGTGCTGGAAGCTCCGAGGGAAGTCGTTCACGACCAGGCCTTCAACGTCGGGCGGACGGAAGAGAACTATCGGATCAGCGAGGTGGCGGACATCGTCGAGGCCGTCGTCCCGGGCAGCCGCGTGCAGTATGCGGAGGGTGGAGGGCCCGACACGCGCTCCTATCGGGTCGACTGCGACCGTCTTCCCGAGGTCGTCCCCGCCTTCCGGCCGGTGTGGACGGTGCAACGGGGCGTCGAGGAGCTCCTGGAGGCCTTCGTGCGCCACTCGGTCACCCTCGAGGAGTTCGAGTCGTCTCGCTTCCTGCGTCTGAAGCACGTTCGCGAGCTGCAGGAGCGCGGGATGCTCGACGACCAGCTGCGGCGACGCGAGCCGGCACTCGAGAGTGCCGGTGCCTGAAGCCGTCGCAGCGGCTACTCAGACCGCCGGCGACGCGATCGTGCAAGAGCACTGCCGCTCGTGTGGCGGTGAGCTCGAGGTCTTCCTCTCACTGGGGGACATGCCCCTCCCCGATGCGCTCCTGCGTCCCGAGCAGCTCACGCTCCCGGAGCCGCGTTATCCGCTCGACGTCGCTTTCTGTCCGAGCTGCTCCCTCGTCCAGATCCTGCAGGACGTTCCCCCCGAGCGGCTGTTCGTCGACAACTACCTCTACTTCTCGTCCTTCTCCACGGGCCTCGTGCGGCATTCGGCCGAGCACGCCCGCCGGCTTGTCGCGGAGCGAGGTCTCGGGCCGGACAGCCTGGTGGTGGAGATCGCCTCGAACGACGGGTACCTGTTGCGCAACTTCGTCGAGGCCGGTGTGCCGGTGCTCGGCATCGACCCGGCACCTCAGCAGGCTGCCGCGGCCAATGCCGTCGGAGTCCCGACGCTCACCGAGTTCTTCGACGCCGAGCTCGCTCGGCGTCTGCGCGCCGAGGGCAAGCGGGCCGACGTCATCGTCGCGAACAACGTCATGGCGCATACGCCGACGCTCAACAGCTTCGTCGAGGGGTTGAGCATCCTCCTCGCCGACGACGGCATCGCGACGATCGAGAACACGTACGTCAAGGATCTCGTCGACCACTACGAGTTCGACACGATCTACCACGAGCACTTCTGTTACTTCTCGTGCAGCGCGGTCGACGCGCTCGCCCGCCGGCATGGGCTGTATCTCAACGGCATCGAGCACTTCCCAAGCCTCCAGGGCGGCACGCTGCGGTGGCGGCTCGGAACACGAGAGACACCCGACAGATCGGTGGCCGAGTACCTCGAGGCGGAACGCGCGAGCGGTCTCACGAAGGTGGGCTACTACCGCGAGTTCGCGTCCGGAGTGCACCGGATCAAGTCCGAGCTCAGCGAGCTCCTCCGCTCCCTGCGGTCGGAGGGGAAGACGATCGCGGCCTACGGTGCCGCGGCGAAGGGCTCGACTCTCGTCAACTTCGTCGGGATCGGACCCGAGACCGTCGACTACGTCGTCGACCGCAACGTGCACAAGCAGGGATTGCTCATGCCGGGCACGCATCTGCCGATCCGCGATCCGAGCGTTCTCCTCGAGACGATGCCCGAATTCCTCCTCTTGCTCGCGTGGAACTACAAGGACGAGATCGCCGAGCAGCAGCGCGAGTATCTCGGCCGCGGCGGCCGCTTCATCGTCCCGGTACCGAGACCGGAGATCCTCTGAGGGGAGACCGCTGCCCCGCCTGTGCCGCGAGCTCGCTCGAGGTCTTCCACGAGCAGGACGGCGTGCCGGTTCACAGCTGCCGTCTGGTCACGACGCGGCACGAAGCCGAAACATTTCCGCGGGGCCGGCTGCGACTCGCGCTCTGCACGAGCTGCGGTTTCATCACCAACACCGCGTACGAGCCGGAGCTCCAGAGCTACTTCGAGAGCTACGAGGAGACCCAGGGCTTTTCGCCGCGGTTCAGGCAGTTTGCGCGTGAGCTGGCGCAGCGGTGGATCGACCGGTACGAACTGGAGGGAAAGGACGTGCTCGAGATCGGCTGCGGCAAAGGGGAGTTTCTGCTGCTCATGTGCGAGCTCACGGGTGGCCGCGGAGTCGGGATCGATCCCTCGGTCGTCTTCGAGCGTGTCTCGAGCCCCGCAGCCGACCGAGTCACGTTCATCAAGGATCTCTACGACGAGCGCTACGCCCATCTGGCGGGCGATGCCGTCATCTGCCGGCACACGGTCGAGCACATCCATCCGGTCGCCGACTTCCTCCGGATGATCCGGCGGTCCCTCGACGCGCGGCCGGACACGGTCGTGCTCTTCGAGCTGCCGGACGTGCTGCGCGTGCTCCGCGAATGCGCGTTCTGGGACATCTACTACGAGCATTGCTCGTACTTCACACCGGGCTCCCTCGCCCGACTCTTCCGGCTGACGGGGTTCGAGGTGCTGGCCGTCGAGCTCGACTACGACGACCAGTACATCCTCGTCGAGGCGGTTCCGGGAGGCGAGGCCCGAGAGGTCCTGCCGATCGAGGAAACTCCGGAAGCGGTGGCTGATGCCGTTGCGGAATTCTCCCGCAAGCTCGCCACCGTGGAGGAGCGATGGAAGGACGAGCTCGGCAGTGCCCGGAGCCGTGGCGGCAAGACCGCGGTGTGGGGCTCCGGGTCGAAGGGCGTCGCATTCCTGACGACGCTCGGCCTCGGCGAAGAGGTGTCGGCTGTCGTCGACATCAACCCGTACAAGCAGGGCAAATACATGGCGGGCACGGGACATGAGATCGTCGCTCCCGACGC